>CAZWDE010000121.1:0-4249 GCA_964632555.1 uncultured Limibaculum sp. | reverse complement strand
GTCGAACGCGCCGGTTACGGTTTGGCCCACGAGACCCGGGTCGAAACTCGCTTGGGTCACGGTCCCGGTCCAGGTGACCGACACCGATACGGCCATGGCCTGGCCCGGCAGGGCCAAGAGGAGGGCGAGCACAGGCAGACGCGTGGGGCGGCTCCGGAACGTAGCACGCTGCAACCAGCGTCAGCCCGCGCTGCCTGCCTGTCAACCGCGTCCGCCGGGGCTCAGGCCGGCTTGCGCGCCGTGATCACCCAGGACGAGGAGGGCATGAAGACGCCGTCGTCCTTTTCGTAGGGGCGGTACGCCTCGCGGAGATCGGCCATGATGACGTCGTGCTCCTGCGTCGCCAGATCGCCGGCCTCGCGGTAGACCTCGCCCGCCGGCCCGACGGCGAGCTGGAAGGCGATCGCGTCCTCGACATCGTCGCCCGTGCGGAACGGCGCGTCGACCCGCTCGAACGCGATGTGCTCGAAGCCCGCGGCCTTCATCTGGCCGGTGACGAGCTCCTCGTCGGCCATCGAGAAGGGGCCGGGCCCGCAGGTCTGCGCGTCGTCGCCGGGCTCGGGCAGATGGCGGAGCAGCACCTCCTTCGGCACCGTGCCCCAGTGGTTGTCGGCCCGCGCGCGCCAGACGATCTGCACGAAGCGCCCGCCGGGTTTCAGCGCCGTGCGGATGTTGCGCAGCGCCGCCACCGGGTTGGCGAAGAACATCGTGCCGAAGCGCGAGAACACCATGTCGAAGTCGCCGTCGAAGGAGCGGGTCTCGATGTCGGCCACCTCGAAGCGGACATTGCCGAGGCCCTTCGCCGCGGCCTCCTCGCGGCCGTAGTCGAGGAACGCCTCGCAGCAGTCGATGCCGACGACCTCGCCCTCGGGCCCGACGCGCTCGGCGAGCCAGCAGGCGGTGTCGCCGAAGCCGCAGCCCGCGTCCATCACGCGCTCGCCGGGGTTCACCTCGAGCTTCGGGAAGATCGCGTCGGAGTGGAGGCTGAGGCCGCCGACGAGCACGTGCTTCCAGCGGACGAACTTGGGAACGAGGATCTCGTTCCAGAACTTCACGAACTCGGTCTGCTGCGGTTCTGCGGTATCCATGTCGCACCTCCTTGCCCCGCGGGGCAGCTGAACGCGCGCGGACGGTACCGCCGTCGCACCTGATTCGCACGCGCCGGATGCCCGATCGAAACCGCCCGGCGGCGGGTCAGCCGGTGGCCCCGCGCCGGCGGATCTCGCGGCGCACCGGAACGAAGCCCATCCGCTGGTAGAGGCCGAGCGCGGCGGGGTGGTCGAGCGTGCAGGTGTTGACGGTGAGCCGCTCGACGCCGGGGCGCTCCCAGCCCGCGCGGATCGCCGTGCCGAGGAGCCAGCGCCCGAGGCCGCGCCCGATCGCCTGCGGCACGAGGCCAAAGAAGGCGAGGTCGCAGACCCCCGGCGCGCGCGTGTCGAGCATGAAGAAGCCGCCGGGCCAGCCCTCGAGCATCATGGTGTGAACCGTCACCTCCGGGTCGGCGACGAAGGCCTCGAGATCGGCGCGCGGGCGCTCGAGCCAGTCGGTCCACTCCCAGTCGCGCCCGACCTCGCGGTAGAGATAGAGAAACCACGCGACCGGCGGCTCGGTCGCCTTCAGCACCGCGACATGCGGGCCGAGCGGCAGGGGCGGCGGCGGGGCGGCGGGCGGCGCCGCCATCTCGAGAAAGGTGACGGTGTAGGTGTCGGGCTCGGCCGCGGGGTCGGGCCCGCCCGTCGCGCCGGGGCTCATCCGGTCTCCGGAGCCGCCGCGTCGGCGCGGCGCGCGGCCGCCGGCCCCGTCTCGACCGCGAGGTCGGGATAGCCGCCCCACTCGGCCCACGACCCGTCGTACATCGCGTTGCGGCTGTGGCCGACGCGGCGGAGCGCGAGATTGAGGATGCAGGCGGTGATGCCCGAGCCGCAGGTCGTGACCACCGGCTTCTTGAGATCGACGCCAGCCTCCTCGAAGAGCGCGCGCAGCGCCTCCGGCGGCTTCATCGTGCCGTCCGCCTCGAAGAGCGCGCGGTAGTGCAGGTTGCGGCTGCCGGGGATGTGCCCGGCGCGCAGGCCCGGACGGGTCTCGGGCTCGGTCCCCTCGAAGCGGCCGGGGCTGCGCGCGTCGAGGATCTGCTCGTCGCCGAGCTTGGCGGCGCCGGCGATCTGCGTGACGTCGCGCAGCAGCGAGGCGTCGCGCCGCGCGGTGAAGTGGCGCTCGCGGCTGTCGGGGATCGCGTCGTCCGTCGGCCGGCCCTCGGCGAGCCATTTCGGCAGGCCGCCGTCGAGCACCGCCACGTCGTCGTGCCCGAAATGGCGGAACATCCACCAGACGCGCGCCGCGGAGAAGAGCCCCGCCTGGTCGTAGACCACCACCCGGTGGCCGTCGCCGATGCCGAGCTTGCGCACCGCCGAGACGAAGCGCTCGAGCGGCGGGACCATGTGCGGCAGGCTCGAGCTCGGGTCGGAGATCGCCTCGATGTCGAAGAACCGTGCGCCGGGGATGTGGGCGGCGGCGTATTCCGCGCGCGCGTCGCGGCCCGTGTCGGGCATGTGCCAGCTGCCGTCGAGAACGCGGATGTCGGGGCTCTCCAGCCGCTCGGCCAGCCACTCCGTCGACACCAGCAGTTTCGGGTCGTTGGTCGCCATCTCTCACCTGTCAGCGGGGCCTGATCCGTCCTAGGCGCCGCCGCGGCGGGGGTCAACCGCGGGGCCCGGCGGCTGGCCGCCGCGCGCGCCCCGGCTGCGCGGCGCGAAGACCATCACCTGCCCCGCCAGCCGGTCCGCGGGCCCGGCCCAGGCATAGGCGAGGAGCGCGGGCTCGCGGGCGCCGACCGTGATGCGGTGCATCCTGCCCGGCGGGTTGAAGATCAGCGAGCCGGGCGCGTAGACGCCGTCGTCGTTCTCCGAGCAGGATCCCGAGAGCACGTAGTAGCTCTCGGTGATCCCCTCGTGGGCGTGCGCCGGATAGGTGCAGGCCGGCGCGAAGAGGACGAGGCCGAGGATCACCTCGTCGGTGACGATCGGGCCCGAGGGGCCGCAGAACTCGGCGAAGGCGTAGCGCTCGGCGAGCCCCTTCGGCATCCGCTCGTAGCCGTGGAGCCAGGCCAGCGCCGGCGCCAGATGCTCGACCGCGCGCACGAGCGAGGCCGTCGGCTCCAGCCGGCCGCGGTCGAGCGCGCGGCGCAGGTGACGCGTCACCGGCTTTCCCTCCGGCTCGGGCAGCACGAGCGCGGGGTCCGCCTCGATCACCCGGCTGATCGCCTCGCGCACCACGCGCTGGTGGCCGCGGATCCGCGCCGAGCCGCCGGCGCCCGACCGGCGATAGAGCTCGTAGATCTCGCGCAGCAGGTACACCCAGTCGGGCTCGCCCGAGAGCCGGAGCGCGGGCCGGCGGGCCTCGGCCGCGTCGCGCTCCATCAGGCGATCACGATCGTGACGCGGCGGTTCTGCTTGCCCTTCTTCTCGATCTTGCCGAGCCGCAGCGGCCCGATCTCCGAGGTGCGCGCGACATGGGTGCCGCCGCAGGGCTGCAGGTCGATCGTCGCGGTGCCGACGCCGATCCGGACGAGGCGCACGCGGCCCTGCCCCGTCGGCGGCTTGACCGACATCGTCTTGACGAGCCCCGGGTTCTCCTCGAGCTCCGCGTCGGTGATCCACTCCTGCCCGACCGGGTGGTCCTCGGCGACGAGCTCGTTGAGACGCGCCTCGATCGCGTCGCGGTCCTCGGGCGGTTCGGCCATGTCGAAGTCGAGCCGGCCCTTCTCCGCCCCGATCGAGCCGCCGGTGACCGGCAGCGGGATGACCACCGAGAGGAGGTGGAGGGCGGTGTGGACGCGCATGTGGCGGTGGCGCGTGGGCCAGTCGATCCGCGCCGTCACGCTCGCCCCCTCGGGCGGCAGCGCGGCGCCTTCGGCCGGGCGGTGCAGGATGCGGCCGTCGTCCTTCTCGGTCGTGGTCACCGCCGTCTCGCCGCCTTCCCAGGCGAGGGTGCCGGCGTCGCCCGGCTGCCCGCCGCCGGTCGGGTAGAACACCGTGCGGTCGAGCACCACGCCGTCCGGCCCGGCGGCGGCGACCCGCGCGGCGCACTCGGCGAGATAGGCGTCCTCGCGGAACAGCTCTTCGGTCATGGGCGCTCTCCTTGCTGTCGGTCCTGCGCTGCGCGAGGGCGCGCCGGGGCGCCGGCGCGGCGCCTAGCGTCCGCCGTCGCCGCCGCCATCGCCGTCGCCCGCGTCGAAGCCGGCCGGTCCCGG
>CAZWDE010000120.1:0-9134 GCA_964632555.1 uncultured Limibaculum sp. | reverse complement strand
GCTGGCACTCCTCGACGTCGTATTTCGGCGCCTCGAGCTCGTAGCGCACGAACTCCAGCACCGCCGTCTCGTTGAAGTCCTTGATCGGGAACACCGACTGGAACACCCCCTGAAGGCCCTCGCCGTCGATGGCCTTGCCGGTGTCACCCGATTCGAGGAAATAGTCGTAGGAGCGCTTCTGCACCTCGATCAGGTTCGGCAGTTCCGCGACCTCGCGAATGTTGCCGAAATACTTGCGGATGCGCTTGCGCCCGGAAAACTGCTCGCCCATGGGACCCCTCGGATCAGCGTGTTGCGCGCGCGGCCGCCGGGGACGCGGCCGTGCCGGCTCGTCGCGCGATCCGGCCCCGTCCGTCGGCCGGCCATCCCCTGCCGGACCTGTCTCGGGCCTCGCCGCGCCGTCCGCCGCGACGCACCGGTCGCGCGCGGATCAGGGCAGTGCGTCCGGGGCGGACGCGCCGCCCCGGATTTTCATGTACGCGGTCCGCGGACCGCCGGATCACTTGACCTCGACGTCGGCGCCCACGTCCTTGAGCTTCTTGGCGATCTCCTCGGCCTCGGCCTTCGGGATGCCTTCCTTGACCGCCTTGCCGCCGGCCTCGACGAGATCCTTCGCCTCCTTGAGGCCGAGGCCCGTGATCGCGCGGACCTCCTTGATCACGTTGATCTTCTTCTCGCCCGCCGCCTTCAGGATGACGTCGAACTCGGTCTTCTCTTCCTCGGGCTCGGCCGCCGGGGCCGCCGCGCCCCCGCCGGTCGGCATCGCCATCGGCATCATCATGCCGCCGCCCGAGGCCGCCTCGACGCCCCAGTGGTCCTCGAGCATCTTCGCGAGCTCGGCCACCTCGAGCACCGTGAGGTTCGAGAGCTCTTCCTTCAGTTTGTCCAGATCGGCCATCTGCCTTGTCCTTTTCCGTCGTGTCGGTCGGTTTCAGTCGGTTGCATGGGTCGCCGGTCCGCCCGGACCGCGCCCGCCGGTTCGCCCACGGCCTCAGGCCGCCTCGCCGTCGCCCTCCTTGCTCTTGGCCTCGTAGGCCTTGAGCACGCCGAGAAGCTTCTGCGGGGGCGCCTTGAGGACGCCCGCGAGCTTGGTCGGCGGCGCCTTCAGCACGCCCGCGAACTTGGCGAGCGGCGCCTTGAGCACCCCGAGAAGCTTCGCGCGAAGCTCGTCGATGGACGGCATGTCGGCCAGCGCCTTCACGCCCTCCTCGTTGAGGAGCTGACCGCCGAGGACCCCGCCGAGAATCAGGAACTTCTTGTTCTTCTTGGCGAATTCCGTGGCGATCTTGGAGGCCGCGACCGGATCCTGCGAGTAGCAGATCCCGGTCGGACCCTTGAAGAGGTCCTTGCCGACCTCCTGGGGCTTGCCGTCGAGCGCGATCTTGACGAGCCGGTTCTTCGCCACCTTGAAGCGGGCCTCGCCCTGACGCATGGTCAGGCGAAGGTCCTGCATCTCGGCGACCGTCATCCCCTGGTAGTGCGCGACCACGATCACGCCCGAGGTGTCGACGATCTCCGAGAGCTCCGCGACGGCGTCCCGTTTCTGAGCTCTGTCCACAGTCACACTCCCTTTCGGGCGGACCATCCCGCCCGGGCCTGACCGACCGCGACCCCGAGCCGCGAGCGGTCCTCTCGCTCTGCCCCGGGGTGGAACCGCAACCGGGCGCGGGCCAAGGCCCGCACCGATCCCGCCTTCACGCCCCGTCTATGGCCGGACTTCTGCGGATCGCACCCGCTGCCGACCGTCTCGGACAGGATGGGGCGCCGCGGCGCCCCGATTGGCCCCCGCCGTGCGGGGGATCTCTCAGGCCGCCGCCGTCTCCGGCGCGGCCAGGCTGTCGAGCGTCACGGAGATGCCGGGGCCCATGGTCGAGCTCACCGACACCTTCTTGAGGTACTGCCCCTTGGCGCCCGCGGGCTTCACGCGGTTCACCTCGGCGAGGAGCGCCCGGATGTTCTGCGCGAGACTGCCCGTCTCGAAGCTCGCCTTGCCGACGCCGACATGGAGAAGCCCGACCTTCACGGTGCGGAACTCGACCTTGCCGCCGCGCTCGGCCTCGACCGCGCCCTTCACGTCCATCGTGACCGTGCCGGTCTTGGGGTTGGGCATCAGGCCGCGGGGTCCGAGGATCTTTCCGAGCCGCCCGACCACCGGCATCATGTCCGGCGTCGCGATGCACTTGTCGAAGTTGATCTCGCCCGCCTGCACCTGCTGCATCAGGTCCTCGGCGCCGACGATGTCGGCCCCCGCCTCGCGCGCCTCCTCCGCCTTCGGCCCGCGGGCGAAGACGGCGACGCGCACGGTCTTGCCGGTGCCGTTCGGCAGGCTGACGGCGCCGCGCACCATCTGGTCGGCGTGGCGCGGATCGACGCCGAGATTGATCGCCACCTCGATCGTCTCGTCGAACTTGGCGGTCGCGTTGGCCTTGACGAGGGCCACGGCCTCCTCGAGCGGCAGCGGGCCCTTGCCCTCGGTCGCCTCGCGGATCGCGCGCATGCGCTTCGACGGCTTGCTCATCCCTTCACCTCGATGCCCATCGACCGCGCCGAGCCGAGCACGATCTTCATCGCCGCCTCGATCGTGGTGGCGTTGAGGTCCTTCATCTTGGCCTCGGCGATCTCGCGCACCTGCGCCACGGTGACCGTGCCGGCGGTGGCGCGGCCCGGCGTCTTCGAGCCCGACTTCAGCTTGGCCGCCTTCTTGAGATAGTAGGACGCGGGCGGCGTCTTGATCTCGAAGGTGAAGGACTTGTCCGCGTAGTAGGTGATGACGGTCGGGCACGGGGCGCCCACCTCCATCTCCTGGGTCTTGGCGTTGAACTCCTTGCAGAAGCCCATGATGTTGATGCCGCGCTGACCGAGCGCGGGCCCGATCGGCGGCGACGGGTTCGCCTTGCCCGCCGGCACCTGGAGCTTGAGATGCCCCATCACTTTCTTGGCCATCGGCCTTCTCTCCATCCGGCCGGGGACGCGTCCCGGGCCTCCTCGTGGCGTGGTGCGGACCGGAGCGGCGCGCCGCCCCGCCCTCCCACGGGCGTCGCGTCAGGCGGCCTTGGTCACCTGCGCGTATTCGAGATCGACCGGGGTCGCCCGGCCGAAGATCGTCACCGACACCTTGAGGCGCGACGCGTTCTCGTCGATGTCCTCGACCATGCCCGTGAAGCCCTCGAAGGGCCCGTCGGTGACCGAGACCGTCTCGCCGATCTCGAAGGTGATCGCGGGCCGCGGCCGCTCGATCCCCTCCTCGACCTGGTTGAGGAGCCGCGCGACCTCCTTGTCGCGCAGCGGCGTCGGCCGGCCCTGCGGCCCGAGAAAGCCGGTGACGCGCGGCGTGTCCTTGATCAGGTGATAGGCGCGGTCGGTCATCTCCATGCGCACGAGCACGTAGCCGGGCATGAAGCGGCGCTCGACCTGCACCTTCTGGCCGCGGCGCACCTCGGTGACCTCCTCGGTCGGGACGAGCACCTCCTCGATCTCCTCCTCGAGGCCCTGGCTCTCCACCGCCTCGCGAATCGACTCCGCCACCTTCTTCTCGAAGTTCGAGAGCACGTGGACGGAGTACCACCGCTTCGTCATCTCGCCTCACCCTTGCCAGGGCCGAACCCGGCAGCGCCGCCGCAGCCCGATCACGGACCCCGGCGCGCGCACGCTATCCTCTCCAACGGAAGCCCGCTGCATAGCGGCACGTCCGGCCGCGGTCAAGCCTCCGGCCGCGCACCCCGATCGGCGGTCAGAGCGAGAGCAGCGCCTCGACCAGCACGCTCAGAAGGCTGTCGACCAGGAAGAAGAAGATCGCCATCAGCATCGCCATGACGAAGACCATCAGCGTGGTCATCCCCGCCTCCTTGCGCGTCGGCCAGACGACCTTGGCCGCTTCCGAGCGGACCTGGGAGACGAAGCGGGCGGGGTTCATCATCGGCGGGCTCCAATGGTGCGGGGGCCTCGGGCGTGGCAGGGGCGGAGGGTCTCGAACCCCCGACCTGCGGTTTTGGAGACCGCCGCTCTACCAACTGAGCTACACCCCTAGCGCACTTGGCGAGGTACGGCGAAACGCCCGCCGTTGCAAGGGGCGCCCGCGACGCCGCCGGGCTCAGCTCTTGGGCGTGCGCGGCGCGGCGAACGCCACCTCGCCGGCCCGGGCGCGCCAGCCCTCGAAGGCCGCGAGCAGCCCCATGCGGTGGGCGATCAGCACCTCGCCGCTCTCCGAGACCTCGCCGAGCGGGCGCATCTGCCCCTGCGCGAGCTTCGGCCGCGCGAAGGGCCCGGCGCCGCTGCCATAGACCCGGTCCATGTTGATCGCGATGATGGTGTCGCGGAACTCCGCCAGCCGGTCGAGGAAGTCGACCGCCGCGCGCCGCTCGACCCGGTCGCCCTCGGCCAGCGAGCGCCGCGCCGCGCGGCAGCCCTCCGCCATCTGCACGAGGAAGCTCAGCGGCTCCTCGCGCGGCAGGAACCGGGCCCGGTTCTCGTAGGTCCGGCAGGCCGCCGCGTGGGCCTTGGCCGTCGCCTCGTCGACCCGCGGCCCCGGCCCGTCCGCGCCCATCAGAAGCCCGGCGCCGAGGGCCGCCAGCGTGGCGATCCGCATCCGTCGTCTCGATACCCGCTTGTGCATCCGTCCATCCGCTCTGCTGCGCTCTGTGACAATACGATGACACAGAGAGATGAACGGGTCACGATCTTTCGGGTTCCGAATTCGCGCGGTCGAGAAATTGCGCGACCAGCCGCTCGGCCGCCGCCTCGGGCAAGGCGCGGCCCGCCGAGACCGCCTCGCGCGTCGGGCCGAGCGCCGCCGCGACCCCCGGATCGGCGGCGAGCCGGGCGAGCACCCCGTCGGCGAGCGCGCGCTCGAAGGCCGCGACCGCCTGCGCCGCGCGCCGCTCGGCCCGCCAGCCGGTCTCCCGCCGGTGCGCGTCGCGCGCGGCGATCCGCGCCCACACCGCCTCGAGCCCCGCGCCCGTCGCGGCCGAGGCGGCGAGGGCCGCCGGGATGCCCTCCGGGTCGCCGGCCCGGCGCCGCAGCAGCCGGAGCGCGCCCGCATAGTCGGCCCGCGTCGCCTCGGCGAGGCCCTCGAGCGCGCCGTCGGCCTTGTTGACGACGATCAGATCGGCGATCTCCATGATCCCGCGCTTGACGCCCTGCAGCTCGTCGCCGCCCCCCGGCGCGATCAGCAGCAGGAACACGTCGGTCATCTCGGCGACGCGCGTCTCCGACTGCCCGACGCCCACGGTCTCGACGATCACCACGTCGTGGCCGGCCGCCTCCAGCAGCCGGATGCACTCGCGCGTGCGCGCCGCCACGCCCCCCGCCGTGCGTCCCGAGGGCGAGGGGCGGATGAAGGCCGAGGGGTGGCGCGCCAGCCGCTCCATCCGCGTCTTGTCGCCGAGGATCGCGCCGCCCGATCGCTCGGAGGAGGGATCGACCGCCAGCACCGCGACCCGGTGTCCGCGCTCGACCAGCATCAGCCCGAACCGCTCGATGAAGCTCGACTTGCCGACCCCCGGCGTGCCCGTGAGCCCGATGCGAAGGCCGTCGGCGCCGCGGTCGGGTCCCAGCCGGGCGAGCAGCGCGCGCGCCGCCGCGCGGTGATCCTCCCGCGTCGACTCGACCAGCGTGATCGCGCGCGAAAGCGCCCGCCGGTCGCCCGCCGCCAGCGCCGCGACGAGCGCCGCCGACCCGTCCTCGCGCTCCGCCTCCGGCATCCCGCTCCCCCGATCGTGAGGCGCCGCGCGCCATCTTCCGCGTTGGCGCGGCGCCCGGCCTTTGGCACTCTGCCGCCGCAGGCGAGGCTATGGGAGCGCGGGGCGATGCGCAAATCCGGGACGGCGGCACGGCGGGCGCGGCCCGCGCGGGTCTTCTGGGCGGCGGCGGCGCTCGCGCTCCTCGCGGGCCCCGCGGCGGCGCTGCCCGAGCGGGCGGTCTACGATCTCTTTCTCGGCGGGCTCCGCCTCGGCGATCTCCGCGTCTCGACCGAGCGCGACGGCGCGCGCTACCGCGCCCGCGCGGCGCTCGCCACCAGCGGCTGGCTCGGCGCCTTCGTGCGCTTCGCGCTCGACGCCCGCGCCGAGGGGCGGGTCGGCGCCGAGGGCCTCGAGCCCGAGCGGTTCACCGCGCAGTCGCAGAGCAGCCGGCGCGGCGAGCGCCTGCTCGAGATCCGCTACGAGGGCCGGCGCCCGGTCGCGGTCGACGCGACGCCGCCCTTCGACCCCAAGCCGTGGGAGATCGAGCCGTCGCTGCAGGAGGGCGCGGCCGACCCGCTCTCGGCGTTCCTCGCCGCGGCGGCGAGCGCGCCCGACACCGAGCCCTGCGACCGGGTGGGCGACGTCTTCGACGGGCGACGTCGCTACCGGGTCATCCTGAGCCCCGTCGACGCCGCCGGGCCGGCCGGGCCGGGCCTGCGCCGCTGCGCCGGGCGCTATCGGCGCGTGGCCGGGTTCAAGCCGAAATTCATGGCCCGGCCCGACATCGCCTTCGATGTCTGGTTCGAGCCGGCCGCGGACGGCGGCTTCGCCTTCCTGCGGGCGATCGGCGAGACGCCCCTCGGCACCGCGGTGATCCGCCGCCGGCGCTGAGACCCCCTCGCCAGCCACCGCGGGCCGCGCTATCCGCCCGCCATGGCCGCCGAGCTGCCGATCGAGGAGGCGCTGCCGGCGCTCCGCGCCGCCCTCGCCGAGACCACCGCCGCGGTGCTGGCCGCGCCGCCGGGCGCGGGCAAGACCACGCGCGTGCCGCTGGCGCTGATGGACGCGCCCTGGGCCGGGTCGGGCCGCATCCTGTTGCTCTCGCCGCGCCGGAGCGCGGCGCGCGCCGCCGCCGAGCGCATGGCCGAGACACTGGGCGAGCGCCCGGGCGCGCGCGTCGGCTACCGCATCCGCGGCGAGACGCGCGTGTCGCGCGCGACACGCGTCGAGGTGGTCACCGAGGGCGTCCTCACGCGGCTGCTGCAGGCCGATCCCGAGCTGCCGGGGATCGCCGCGATCCTCTTCGACGAGGTGCACGAGCGCTCGATCCACACCGATCTCGGCCTCGCCCTCGCGCTCGAGGTGCAGGAGACGCTGCGCCCCGACCTGCGCCTGCTCGCGATGTCGGCCACGCTCGACGCCGGCGCCTTCGCGCGGCTGCTCGGCGGCGCGGCGCCGGCCCCGGTGATCGCGAGCGCGGGCCGGCTTCACCCGGTCGAGACGCGCTGGCTCGACCGCCCGCGCGGGCGCGGCGCGCGGCTCGAGGACGGCGTCGCCGAGCTCGTCCTGCGGGCGCTCGCCGAGACCGGGCCGGACGGGGGCGACATCCTCGCCTTCCTGCCCGGGCAGGGCGAGATCGCGCGCACCGAGCGGCGGCTCGCCGGGCTCGGCGGGGTCGCCGTGCTGCCGCTCCACGGCGGCCTGCCGCTCGCCCGCCAGCGCGCCGCGCTCCGTGCCGACGCCGACGGCCGGCGCCGCGTGGTGCTCGCCACCGCGATCGCCGAGACCTCGCTGACGGTCGAGGGCGTGCGCGTGGTGGTCGACGGCGGACGTGCGCGGCGCTCCCGCGTCAACCCCGCGACCGGCATGGGCCGGCTCGTCACCGTTCCGGTCAGCCGCGCCGAAGCCGAGCAGCGCCGCGGCCGCGCCGGGCGTCTCGGGCCCGGGCTCTGCTACCGCAACTGGGCGCGGGCCGAGGAGGGGGCGCTGCCCGAGGCGCCGCCGCCCGAGATCCTCGAGGCCGACCTCGCCCCGCTCGCGCTCGAGATCGCGGCCTGGGGCGCGGAGGCGGACGCGCTCCGCTTCCTCGACCCGCCGCCGGCGCCCGCGCTCGCCGAGGCGCGCGCGCTCCTCGAGGGGCTCGGCGCGCTCGCCGAGGGCCGGATCACCGCGCATGGCCGCCGGCTGGCCGAGCGCCCGCTGCATCCCCGCCTCGCGCACATGCTCGTCACCGGCGAGGCCGAGGGGCTGGGCGCGGAGGCGGCACTCGCAGCCGCCCTCCTGTCCGAGCGCGATCCGATGGGCCCCGGCGCGCCGGCCGACCTCGCCCTCCGGGTCGACGCCGCGCTCCGGCCCGCGACGGCCCCGGACGCCGACCGCGCCGCGCTCGAGCGCATCCGCGCCGAGGCCGGCCGCCTCTCTGGCGCCCGCGCCGACCCCGAGCGCGCCCGCGCGGCCCTCGGCAGCCTGCTCGCCGCCGCCTACCCGGACCGGATCGCGCTCCGCCGCCCGGGACGCGAGCCGCGCTACCTCCTCTCGGGCGGGCGCGGCGCCGTGCTGCCCGCCGACGACCCGCTCGCGGCCGAGCGCCTGCTCGTCGCCGCCGATCTCGACGACGCGGGCCGGGAGGCGCGCATCCGCCGCGCCGCGCCGATCGCGGAGGCGGCCCTCCGCGCGCGCCACGGCGAGCGCATCCGGTGGGTCGAGGAGGCGCGCTGGGACGCCCGGGACGCCCGCGTGCGGGCGCGCCGCGAGGAGCGCCTCGGCGCCATCGCGCTCGCCTCCGAGATCTGGCGCGGCGCGCCGCCCGACGCCCTCGCCGCCGCCCTCGCCGAGGGGGTGCGCGCGAAGGGCCTCGCCGCCCTGCCCTGGTCCGAGGCGGCGCTGGCGCTCCGCGCCCGCGCGGCCTGGCTCCGCGCGCAATCCGCCGCCTGGGCGGCGCGTCTGCCCGACTGGTCGGACGCGGCGCTCCTCGCCCGGCTCGAGGACTGGCTCGTCCCGCATCTCGCGGGACTGTCGCGTCTCGAGGAGACGGCCGGGCTCGACCTCCACGCCATCCTGCGCGGCGAGCTCGACCGCGAGACCGCCCTCGCGTTCGACCGCGCGGCGCCCGCCCATGTCGAGACGCCGCTCGGCCGCACGGTGGCGATCGACTACGCGCGCGCCGAGCCCACCCTCTCGGTGCGGGTGCAGGAGATGTTCGGGCTCGCCGGGCACCCGGTGGCGGGCGAGCCGCCGGTGCCGCTCCTCGTCGAGCTCCTCTCGCCCGCCGGCCGGCCGGTGCAGGTGACGCGCGACCTGCCGGGCTTCTGGGCGGGCCCCGCCTATCGCGACATGGTGAAGGAGATGCGCGCGCGCTATCCGAAGCATCCCTGGCCCGACGATCCGCTCGCCGCGGCCCCGACGCGCCGCGCCAAGCCGCGCCCCCGCTGACGGCCCGGCCCGGGACCCGGGCCG
>CAZWDE010000119.1:0-9140 GCA_964632555.1 uncultured Limibaculum sp. | reverse complement strand
GTGTAGCTCTTGCCAGTCTCGGGGTCGATCGAACCGTATTTTCCCGCAGAAATCACGATGTAATAGTCGCTCTCGCGGATGACCTCCTTGATGTAGTCGGAGATACCCTCGTCGACAGCGGGGAAGAGCTCCATGGCGGCGGGGAAGCAGTTGGCGCGCAGCAGCGCCTGGGAGACCTCCTGGCGGGCGTCCTCGAGATCCTCCTTGGTCGAGCTGATGAAGACCTGATAGCGCTTTTCCATGACGAACCTCGCAATCGCCTTGCGCCGATCCTAGCCGCGGGCCAGATCGCAGGCCAGCCGCAACGCAGGGAGGCGCGCGATGTTCACGCCGAGGCTCTTCGACCTGACGCCCCAGCACGCCCGGATCTACGGGATCTACGAGCGCATCTACACCGCCTTCGACACCGTGGCGGCGTGGTGCTTCGTCGTCGGATCGGCGATGTATTTCGAGCCGACGCTGCAGACCGAGGGCACCTGGCTGTTCCTCGTCGGCTCGCTCTTCTTCGCCGCCAAGCCGACCGTGCGGTTCCTGCGCGAGCACCACCTCTCGCGCCTGCCGCTGCCCGACGACGACCGCGAGACCGGCGCCGATGCCTGAGCGCGCGGGCGCGACGCCCGCGCTGATGATCCAGGGGGCGGGGTCGAATGTCGGCAAGTCGGTGCTGGTGGCAGGGCTCTGCCGCGCGGCGCGGCGCCGGGGGCTGACCGTCCGGCCCTTCAAGCCGCAGAACATGTCGAACAACGCCGCCGTGACGGCCGACGGGGGCGAGATCGGGCGCGCGCAGGCGCTGCAGGCGCGGGCTTGCGGAGCGGAGCCGCACACCGACATGAACCCGGTCCTCCTGAAGCCCGAGAGCGAGACCGGCAGCCAGGTGGTGGTGCAGGGGCGCCGGATCGCAACGGCGCGCGCCGCCGACTATGCCCGCCTGAAGCCCGGCCTGATGGCGCCGGTGCTCGAGAGCTTCCGCCGGCTCGGCGCGGCGGCCGATCTCGTGATCGTCGAGGGCGCGGGCAGCCCGGCCGAGATCAATCTCCGCGCGGGCGACATCGCCAATATGGGCTTCGCGCGCGCGGCGCAGGTGCCCGTGGTGCTGGCGGGCGACTTCGACCGGGGCGTGGTGATCGCGCAGATCGTCGGCCACCGGGCGGTGCTCGACCCGGAGGACGCCGCGCAGATCGGCGGGTTCCTGATCAACAAGTTCCGCGGCGATCCGCGCCTCTTCGACGACGGCTACGCCGAGATCGCGCGGCGCACCGGCTGGCCGGGCTTCGGCGTCGTCCCGTGGTTCGCCGAGGCGCACTGCCTGCCTGCCGAGGACGCGCTCGACCTGCGGACGGGCGCGCGCGAGGGCCGCGCGCACATCGCCTGCCCGGTGTTTTCGCGGATCGCCAATTTCGACGATCTCGACCCGCTGCGGCTCGAGCCGGGCGTGCGGCTCACGATGGTGCGCGCGGGCGAGGCGCTGCCGGGCGACGCCGATCTCGTGATCCTGCCCGGCTCCAAGTCGACGCTCGGGGATCTGGCGTTTCTGCGGGCGCAGGGCTGGGACATCGACCTCGCCGCGCACCGGCGCCGCGGCGGGCGGATCCTCGGGCTCTGCGGCGGCTACCAGATGCTCGGCCGGCGGATCGCCGACCCGGACGGCATCGAGGGCCCGCCCGGCGCGGCCGACGGCCTCGGCCTGCTCGACGTCGAGACGGTGATGACGGCGGAGAAGCGCCTCGTGCCGGTCGCCGGGCGGCATCTCGAGAGCGGCGCGCCGGTCGAGGGCTACGAGATGCACATCGGGCGCACCGAGGGGCCGGACCGGGCGCGGCCGGTGCTCGAGATCGGCGGCCGGCCCGAGGGCGCGACCTCGCCCGACGGGCTCGTCGCCGGCACCTATTGCCACGGGCTCTTCGCCGGCGACGCCGTCCGGCGGGGGTGCCTCGCCGGGCTCGGCCTGCCGCCCTCGGACCTCGCCTACGACGCGGCGGTGGAGGCGACGCTCGACGCGCTGGCCGCCCATCTGGAGGCGCATCTCGACATCGACGCGATGCTCCGCCTCGCCGGCCTCGGGCGGGTCAGTCCGCCGCGAGAGGCGGGATCCGCGCGATGAAGTGGCCCTTGACGCCCGCGGGCCACGCCTTGAAGGGCACAACCCCGGCCGCGCTCTGGGCGTGCAGCGCCGCGTAGTCGACCACCGCCCGCGCGTCGTCCTCGCCCGGCGCGAACCGGCCGAGCACATAGGCCATCTTGCCGTCGCCCGAGACCGCCACGTTGCAGCCGTGGCCGCACCCCATCAGGCAGGCGGCGCCGCGCACCGTGAGGCCGTCGCGGCCCTCGGCCGCCGCCTCGACGGCCGCGAGCATCGCCTCGCCGCAGGGCGCGCCCTCCTTGGCCTCGCGCAGATGCGGCTGGCGGCAGGTGGTGCAGACGGTGATCGTGGTCATCGACGGGCTCCCTCGGGCTGCGGCTCGGGCCGGGAGGTAGCGGGCGCGGACGGCGGGGGCAAGCGGGGGCTTTCGCGGGCCGCACCCCGCCCCTAGGCTCGCGCGATGGAGCCAGCGGGCCACAGCGAGATCCCGGCGAGCGCCGACATCCTGATCGTCGGCGGCGGGATCATGGGCTCGGCGCTCGCGTGGTTTCTGGCGGCCGAGGGGCAGGGGCCCGGCACCGTGGTTGTCGAGCGCGACCCGAGCTATGCCCGCGCCGCCACGACGCTCAGCAACAGCTGCATCCGCCAGCAGTTCTCCACCGAGATCAACATCCGCATCAGCCAGGCGGGCGTCGCCTGTCTGCGCCGGTTCCGCGAGGCGCTGGGCGGCGACCCGCGCGTGCCCGAGATCGGGCTCCACGAGATCGGCTATCTCTGTCTCGCCGGCACGGAGGAGGGCGCGGCGGCGCTGCGCGCGGCGCAGGCGCTGCAGAACCGGCTCGGCGTGGCGACCCGGCTCTACACGCCCGAGACGCTCGCCGCGGCCTTCCCCGCCGTCTCGACCGAGGGCGTCCGGCTCGCCTCGCACAACCCCCGCGACGAGGGCTGGTTCGACGGCGCGGCGATGGCCGACTGGTGGCGGCGCAAGGCGCGCGAGCGCGGCGCGCGGTTCCTCGCGGACGAGGCCCTCGCCCTCGAGCGCCGCGGGGATCGTGTCGCGGCGGTGCGGCTCGCCTCCGGCACGCGTGTCGCGGTGGGACAGGTGGTCAACGCCGCCGGGACGCGCGCGGCGGCGCTGGCCGCGACGGCGGGGATCGACCTTCCCGTCGAGCCGCGCAAACGCTTCACGGTTGTGTTCGAGGCGGCGCCCCTCGGCGCCGCGCTGCCCCTCGTGATCGACCCCTCGGGCGTCCATGTCCGCTCGGACGGGCCGCCGGGGCCGCGCGCGGCCCGCTATCTCTGCGGCTGGGCGCCCGCCGACGACCGCCCGGTCGACCCGGACGACTTCGCGATGCCGGACGCCGAGTTCGAGGAGCGCGCCTGGCCGGCGATCGCGGCGCGCGTGCCCGCCTTCGAGCGCCTCCGCGTGATTTCGGCCTGGGCCGGCCATTACGACTGGAACCGCACCGACCGCAACGCCCTCGTCGGGCGCGACCCGGTTGTCGGCAACTACCTTCACATGAACGGCTTCTCGGGTCACGGGCTGCAGCAGGCGGCGGCGGTGGGGCAGGGCGTCGCCGAGCTGCTCCTCCACGGGCGGTATCGCCGCCTCGATCTCTCGCCCCTCGCGCCCGACCGGCTCGCCCGGGGGCAGCCGCTCGTCGAGCGCGCCGTGATCTGAGGCGGGCGCGGGCGTCGCCCGCCACCCGATGGCCCCGTTCTTGCTCGGATGTGGCGGTGATGCCCAACTGGGCGGGTCGGGCTTAAACTTAACACGGCCTTGCCCAACATCGTTTAACCCGCTACAACCATAGGGGGTAAGGCGAGTCGGTGGTCCCTTGCGCAGGCGCCTTTCGGGTCGCCTGCCGCGGTCAGAATGACGACAGGATGGTCAGGACCGGCGGGTCGCTCTGCGCAGCGAGGTCGGAATGAATTGGTACAGACGAAATTATCGGGAGTTTCTGCGCGACGAGCGCGGCGCCGCCGCCGGCTTCGAGTTCGCGATGTTCATCCCGCTGATGTTCGGCATTCTCGTCTTCGCGGCCGAGTATGCCAACGCGCTGATGACCAAGGAAGCCTTCGAGAGCGCCGTGCGCGACGCGACCCGCGTGCTCTCGCGCGCCAGCGTGATCGACTGCGACCCCAGCACGCCGCAGATCGAGCCCTGCATCGAGCCCTTCTTCCTCAATCTCTCGCGCGACATGGTGGCGGCGCGCGTCGGCCTGCCGCTCGACCGGATCTACTTCGAGGCCGCGCCGGTCGTGATCGACGTGGCCGATCCCGGGCTCGAGTTCCGCTCCGACTACATCCTCGTGGCGGTCGACGCCGGCGCGGCGCTCGACCTGCCCCTGCTCGCCTTCATCAACAGCTGGACCGGCCGGGCGCAGGTCGCGCGCGAGGAGGTCGAGGTGGTCGACTACTTCTTCAACGTGGCCGAGGCCAAGGGCGGCGGCTCGGTCCCGCGCGTCGACGTCGAGAAGGGCGACGCGTCCGATCTCGAGCGGGTCGACGAATTGCTGATCATCACGGCCAAGGACACCGCGCGCTGGGTCGGCGAGAACCGTCCCGGATGCGAGATCGGCAAGCCGCTCAGCTGCGGAGGGCCCAACTGATGCGGTGGCGTCTGGCGAGCTTCGGGCGCGACGAGCGCGGCGCCGTGACGATCGACTTCGTGCTCGTCTTCCTGCCGCAGATGCTCTTCGTCCTGATGATCGTCGAGATCCTGCTGGCCTTCCACTTCACCAGCTCGGCGCAGAAGGCGGCCCAGATGGCCGCTCGTCTCGCCGCCGTGATGCCGCCGATCCACGACGGCGTGCCCCAGATCAACCGCCTCAACGCCGCGGTCGGCGAGGCGGGGGACTACTGCTTCCAGCCCGGCGGGACGGATGCCTGCCTCGATCCCACCCCCGTCGCCGGCGCGTCGCTCAAGGACCAGTGGATCTGCCGCCTCGACCCGCAGCCGCTGTCCAACTGCTCGGAGGAGGGTTTCCGGGAGATCCTCAACAAGGTGCGCGGGCTCTACCCGAGCGTCGAGCCGTGGCACATGCAGGTCCGCTACGACTACATGCGCCTCGGCGTGGCCTGCGGGCCGTTCATTCCCCTCGTGACCGTGACGATCCGAACGCGTTCCAGCCCGGTGCGCCTGCTCGGCCCGATCGGCTTCCTCGACCTGCGGCCGGTGCAGGCCAGCGTGCTCGGCGAGGAGATGCGGACGGGCGGGCCGGCCGGCAGCTGCGTGTGAGACCGAAACCCGAGACTGGCGTGACCCGACATTAACCGACTTCAGCGAGATGGACCGAAAACCATGATGAACATGAGAAATCTCCGCACCACGGCCAGCCGCCAGGCGATCGCGGCGGTCCGCCGCCTCGTCGGCGCCGACGCCCGCCGCTTCGCCGAGCGCCAGGACGGCGCGATGACCGTCTACATGATCCTCATGTTCCTGCTGATCTGCGGCTTCGTCGGCCTCGTGATGGACAGCTCGCGCGGCTACGTCGTCCACACCAATCTGCAGAACTACGTCGACGACGTCGCGATCGCCGCGGCCAACGAGCTGAACGGCGAGCCCGGCGCGATCGCCCGGGCGCAGCGGGTGGTCGACGAGGCCGGAGCCAGCGGGCGCGGCCGCGCGCTCCACTACGACAACACGACCATCAGCACCCGCGGCGATCGGTTCAACGTCGTCAACGCGATCTACACCAGCGGCGCGCCGCGCACGGTGAACGGGCGCATCGACATCGGCCACGCCGAGAGCATCAAGACCGCCAGCGACGAGGACGCCACGCATGTCGTCGTCGTCGCGCAGGAGGTCGAGGTGCCGATCACGCTGCTGCGGCTTGCCAATGGCGGGCTCGACGAGGCGTTCAGGGTCAACGCGGTCTCGGCCGCGCGCCTCTCCGAGGCCTGCTTCGCCACCGAGCCGCTCTTCGCGATGTGCGCCCCCGCCGGCATGGCGCCGGACGAGATCGCGCCGGGCACGCAGATCCAGCTCTTCGAGAACATCGACCCGCTGCTCGAGACCGGCGAGTTCGGCATCGTCACCGACATCAACGACGACCCGAACGGCACCTGCTCGGCCTATTCGGGCGACGCCAAGATCGAGTGTCTGCTCGCCATCAACGAGCCGAGCACCGCCTGCGAGCCGAACCTGATCGACATCACCGCGGACATCGACGGCGACATCGATGTCGGTCAGGCGATCAACACGCGCTTCAACCTCTTCGGCCCGGATCTCGACGCCTGGGCGGCCTCGGTGGGCGTGTCGGGCGACACCAACACCAACACCGCCCGCGGCTACGAGTGCGACGGCACGATCAACGACACCCCGACCACCCGGCAGAACCTGCCCTTCGACGCATGCCTCGCCGACCAGTCCTGCGGCTACATGAGCGGGCCGGCGCCGCTGTCCGACCTCGAGGATTACTGGCAGACCAACTGGGGCGAACCGCTGCCGGCGGTGAGCTCGGTCACCGGCGGGCCGATCAACACCTCCTTCCTCGTCTATCTCGAGGAGGCCGCGCTCGGCTACCGCACCGAGGCGGCCACGGCCCGCGCCACCTGCCATCCCGCCGGGGCCGCATCCCAGCAGTTCCGCCGCACCTTCGAGGTGGCGGTGATCGACTGCAACGCGCAAAGCGGCCTGCCCGACCAGAACGATGTCGAGGTGCTCGCGACCTACGACGTCTTCGCGACCAAGCCGCTCAGCACCTCGGTCAACGTGTTCGACACCACCTTCGACGGGAGCTACAGCTACACCGACGCGGCGGGCACGGTGCTCACCGGCACCATGACCGGGGGCGATGTCGTCTCGACGACCGCTCAGCCCTACACCTACGGCTCGCCGGGGGTCTACGATCCCTACAAGGACGAGTTCGGCCTCGAGATCTTCGCCGTCGCCAACGGCAGCGGCCTGAACGCCCCGGTGCTCTACAACTCGCAGCCGGGCGAGGGGCAGCCGGTCGGCGAGGACCCCGACCTGATCTCGACCGATCGCGGCAACGTGCTGATGATCCAGGAGAGCAACAACCGCGGGCCGGACGACAACGCGCAGGGCGGCGTGATCGTCTTCTCCTTCGACGCGCAGCAGACCGTCCGCGCGATCGAGCTCTTCGACGGCGAGGAGACGGACAACAAGATCCTGCTCTGGCCGACCGCCACGGTGTCCGACACGATGAAGACCGACATCAAGAACGACCAGGGGGTGGCCACGTCCAGCGCCAACTTCATCGCGGCGATGACCGCCGAGGCCGGCGTCGCGCCCTGCGAGCTGTCGATCCCGCAGGTCGGCGACGGCGGCCAGTACACCCTCACCTTCGAGGATCATCCGGACTGGCCGACCTGCGTGGCCAACGGGCTGACGATCGACAGCATCCAGACGGTCGCCTACCACATGACCCACGGATCGGGCGCGGTCGACGGCCTCTACTTCGACGCCGTGCGCGATCAGGAGCCGCTCTCCTTCGAGGTGGTCGGCGCGGTGGGCGACGACGACCGCCGCGTGGTGATGGCGCCGGTCCTCACCGACTGACGCGCGTCCCCGACTGGCGGGACCGGCTGCGGGCGCCTTCGGGCGCCCGTTGGCGTTTCGGCCGGGACGCCGCCGGCGCGGCCCGCGCCTCGGAGCCCTCGACACTCCCGCGCGTTCGTTCTACAGTGCGGATATGGGTTCCGCCGCGAACCCGGCGGCGGTCCCCGAGCGGTCAGGGGGCGGTCATGCGCGGCCTTTTCAACACGCTCGATCGGGTGATCGCGGAGGGGCGGCTCGAGCTCGTCGCCCCCGACGGCCAGCGCCGCCGCTTCGGCCCGGGGCCGAGCCCGGACGTGGCGGTGCGCGTCGAGGACCCCGCGCTCGATCTCGACCTCCTGCTCGACCCGGAGCTCCGCCTCGCCGAGGCGGTGATGGACGGGCGCATCGCCCTCGAGCGCGGCAGCCTCTACGACCTCGTGACCCTCTATTTCCGGAACAAAAGCCGCCTCGCGCAGATCCCCGGCCAGCGCCTCGCGCGCGGCCTCGCCGGCCTCTGGCGCTCGCTCGCCGGGGCGATCTCCCCGCGCGCGGCCCGGCGCAACGCCGCCTTCCACTACGATCTCGGCAACGCGTTCTATCGCCTCTGGCTCGACCGCGACATGCAGTATTCCTGCGGCTACTTCCCCTCGCCCGGCGCCGATCTCGACGCCGCGCAGACCGCGAAGAAGCGCCACATCGCGGCCAAGCTGGCGCTGCGGCCCGGGCAGCGCGTGCTCGACATCGGCTGCGGCTGGGGCGGGCTCGCGCTCTACCTCGCCATGGCGGCGGACGTCGCGGTGACCGGCATCACGCTCTCGCGCGAGCAGGCCGAGGTGGCGCGCGCCCGCGCCGGCCATCTCGGGCTCGGCGACCGGGTGCGCTTCGAGCTCAGCGACTACCGCGACGTCGCGGACCGCTTCGACCGCATCGTCTCGGTCGGGATGCTCGAGCATGTCGGGGCGGCGGCGCTCCCGCGCTTCTTCCGCGAAGTGCACGACCGGCTGGCGCCGGACGGCGTGGCGCTGGTGCACGCGATCGGCACCATGGGGCCGCCCGGGCCGACGCCCTCGTTCCTCACCCGCTACATCTTCCCCGGCGGCTACACGCCCGCGCTGTCCGAGGCGATGGCCGCGGTCGAGGGGTCGGGGCTCTGGGCGCTCGACTGCGAGGTGCTGCGCCTGCACTACGCCGACACGCTGGCGGCGTGGCGCGCCCGGTTCCTCGAGCAGCGATCGGCGGTGGTGGCCGAGCGGGGCGAGCGGTTCGCGCGGATGTGGGAGCTCTACCTCGCCGGCTGCGAGGCGGCCTTCCGCCACGGACGCTCGATGGTGTTCCAGCTGCAGCTCGCGCGGGAGCGCGACGCGGTGCCGCGGACGCGCGACTATCTCGCCGGCGCCGAGGCGGCGCTCGCCGCGCGCGAGCCGGCGGTGCTGCCGCGGCTCTACGCCTCGGCCGACGCGGTCCTCGGCCCGACGCCGGCCGATCCGCGCCCGCTGCCGCTCCCGCTCCGCGCCGGCGGGGCGGCCGGCTGGCGCGGGCGCGGCCCGCGGCGCG
>CAZWDE010000118.1:6256-9225 GCA_964632555.1 uncultured Limibaculum sp. | reverse complement strand
CCCGATGATCGTCGAGTGACAGGTGCATTGCGGGCTCGCGCAGGGCATCGTACAGGCGATGCTCGAGGGCTGCGTCTACGACGCGGACGGCCAGCAGCTCACCGCCTCCTACATGGACTACGCCATGCCGCGGGCGGCCGACGTGCCGATGTTCCGGGTCGACCACTCCTGCAACACGCCCTGCACCCACAACCCGCTCGGCGTGAAGGGCTGCGGCGAGGCCGGCGCCATCGGCTCGCCGCCCGCGCTGGTCAACGCGGTGATCGACGCCCTCGCCGAGGACGGCGTCGCGCATATCGACATGCCCCTCACGCCGAAGCGCGTGTGGGAGGCGATGCGGGCCGCCCGCGCATGATCCGCCCCGCCGGGCGGGAGCCCGCCGCCGCGCGACCGCGTCGGCCGGGCGCCCGTCCGGCGGGGCCGCACAAGGCGGCGGAGCCGCCGCCGCAGGGCGAAGAGACGCGCGAGCGTCGATGAGCCCGCCCGAAGGAGAGATCCGATGTACAATTTCGACTACGTCATCCCGCACACCATCGCCGGCGCCGTCAACGCGCTCGGCCGCGAGGACGCGCAGGCCATCGCCGGCGGCCAGACCCTGATCCCGACGCTGAAGGCCCGCCTCGCGCAGCCCTCCCAGCTCGTCGATCTCAGCCAGATCGTCGAGATGAAGGGCATCCGGCTCGAGGGCGGGGTCGCGACCATCGGCGGTGGCACCCGTCATGTCGAGGTCGAGCGCTCGGAGGAGATCCGGAGCGCCTTCCCGGCCCTCGCCGATCTCGCCGCCCGCATCGGCGACCCGCAGGTGCGCAACCGCGGCACCCTCGGCGGCTCGGTCGCCAACAACGACCCGGCGGCGTGCTACCCCGCCGCCGTCCTCGGCACCGGCGCCACCGTCGTCACCGACCGGCGCGAGATCGGCGCCGACGAGTTCTTCCAGGGCATGTTCACGACCGCGCTCGAGGAGGGCGAGATCGTGGTGCGGGTGAAGTTCCCGGTGCCCGAGAAGGCCGCCTACGCCAAGTTCATCCAGCCGGCCTCGCGCTTCGCGCTCACGGCGGTCTTCGTCGCGAAGTTCCCCGACCATGCGCGCGTCGCCGTCACCGGCGCCTCGGAGGAGGGCGTGTTCCGCTGGGCCGAGGCCGAGGAGGCGCTCGGGCGGGAGTTCGCGCCCGAGGCGGTGGCGGGGCTCTCGGTGCCGGCCGAGGGCATGATCGGCGACATCCACGGCAGCCCGGACTACCGCGCGCATCTCGTCGGCGTCATGACGCGCCGGGCGGTCGAGGCCGCCCGCTGACGGCGGCGCCGCGGCGGGCTTGATCGGCCCGCCGCCCGGTGTTACCGCTTTGTTCGCACTCCAGCGGATCGAGCCCATGACCGAGCCAGCGCCCGAGACCACGCCCGAGACCACGTCGATGGTGCTGGCCGGCCACCGCCTGCGGCCGCGACGGTCGGGCGCGCTATGGTGGCCCGGCGCCGGCACGCTGGTGGTCGGCGACCTGCATGTCGGCCGGTCCGAGCGGCAGGCGCGCCTCGGCGGCGCGCTCCTCCCGCCCTACGAGACCGGCGACACCCTCGCGCGTCTCGAGGCCGAGGTGGCCGAGCTCGGCCCCGGCCGCGTCGTCTGCCTCGGCGACAGCTTCGACGACGGCCCCGCCGCCGCCGCGCTCCGCGCCGAGGACCGCCGCCGCATCGCGCGCCTCGCCGAGGGGCGCGACTGGGTGTGGATCGCCGGCAACCACGACCCCGCGCCGGCGGACCTGCCCGGCCGCGCGGCGCCCGCGCTCGTCCTCGGCCCCGTCCTCTTCCGCCACGTCGCGCAGGCGACGCGCCCCGAGCCGGGAACGGCCGAGGTCTCGGCGCACTACCACCCGAAGGCGTGCCTGCACCACCAGGGGCGGCGGATCAGCCGGCCCTGCTTTCTCGCCGACGGCGCGCGGGCGATCCTGCCGGCCTTCGGCACCTACACCGGCGGGCTCGACGCGGCCGACCCGGTCTTCGACCGCCTGCTGGAGCGCTCGGCCCGCGCCTGGCTCACGGGGCGGCGCGTCGCCGTGCTGCCGCGGGCCGCGCTCGGGTGAGCCCGCCCCACCCCGCGCCGCGCGACCCGGCCTATGCGGCGCGCGTGCGCGAGGGCTTCGCGCGGCAGGGGTTCATGGCGCTGCTCGGGGCGGAGCTCGTGTCGGTCGCGCCGGGGGCGGTCGAGATCGCGCTGCCGCTCCGGCCCGAGCTCGCCCAGCAGCACGGCTACGCCCACGCGGGCGCGGCCTGGGCCATCGCCGACAGCGCGGCCGGCTTCGCCGCGCAGAGCCTGATGGCGCCGGACGACGGGGTGCTGACGGTCGAGCTCAAGATCAACCTGCTCGCGCCGGCGCGGGGCGTGCGGCTCCTCGCCCGCGGCCGGGTGGAGCGCGCCGGCCGGCGGCTGACCGTGGCGCGCTCGGACGTCGTCGTCGAGGCGGACGGGGCCGAGACCCATGTGGCCATCGCCCTCGGCACCTTCATGACGATGGAGGGGCTGGAGCGGACCGGCTGACCGCGGCCTCGGTCTCCCGTTCCGGGCGGCGACGGAACGGGTGCGGCGCGGCGTTCCCCTTGGGCAACGGACGACAGGGGACAGCCATGATCCGGACGCTCGCCACCGCCGCCGCCATCGCCGCGCTCCTCGGACCCGCGGCCGCCGCCTCCGACCGCGCGGGCCGTCCCGAGGCGCCGAAGCCCGCCATCTGGACGGCCGCGGACGGCCTTCCGCTCCGCGCCGCGCCGGCCCCGAGCCTCGCGCCGGTGATCGAGGTCGACGACGACGACGATGACGACGACGACGAGGGCTACCGCGGCTGGCGCGGCCATTTCGCGCCCGACCCCTGGGCCTACGGGCCCCGCGGCTACGGCCACGGATACGACTATGACCATGGCCATGGCGATGGGGCCGGATACGGGCGCGGATACCGGGCCGGCCCACCGCCGGGATA
>CAZWDE010000118.1:0-6156 GCA_964632555.1 uncultured Limibaculum sp. | reverse complement strand
CGCGAGCGCCGCCGCGTCGCGATCCGTCACGGCGCCTATCTCGGCCACGCGCCGCGCGCGGTGATCGCAGGCCTCGAGCGCCGCGGCGTGCGCGTCCTCGAGATCGACCGCGACGACGACGAGATCGAGATCGAGGGCCGGTTCCGCGGCCGCGAGATCGAGATCGAGGTGGACCGCCGCTCGGGACGGATCGTCGAGGTCGAGTTCGACGACTGAGGCCGCCCCCGGCGCCCGGCCCGTCAGGCCGGCTGCGCGCCGGCCCGCCCCGCGAGCGCCGGCCAGGGCGCCTCAGCCGTCGCCTCCGGCCCGGCGGGCGTGCCGCCCTCGGCGTCCTCCGGCCTCACCCAGCCGAGCTCGGCGAGATAGTAGCGCGTCTGCGCCTCGCCCGGCTGGCCCATGCGCTCCTCGAAGCTCCGTCGTGGCATCGCGTCCCTCCCTCTCAGGCGGTGAGCCCCTCGGGCTCGGGCAGCCCGTGCGCGCGGCAACAGGCCGTCAGCGTGTTGGCGAGCAGGCAGGCGATCGTCATGGGTCCGACGCCGCCCGGCACCGGCGTGATCGCGCCCGCGACCGCGGCGCAGCTCTCGAAGTCGCAGTCGCCCACGATGCGCGTCTTGCCCTCGCCCTTCTCGGGCGCCGGCACCCGGTTGATGCCGACGTCGATCACCGTCGCGCCGGGCTTCACCCAGTCGCCCGTCACCATCCCGGCGCGGCCGACCGCGGCGACCAAGATGTCGGCCTCGCGGCAGACGGCGGGCAGGTCGCGCGTCTTCGAATGCGCCACCGTGACCGTCGCGCTGTCGCGGAGCAGCAGGTTGAACATCGGCTTGCCGACGATGTTGGAGCGCCCGATCACCACGGCCGTCGCGCCCGCGAGCGAGCCGAGCCGGTCGCGGAGCAGCATCAGGCAGCCGAGCGGGGTGCAGGGCACGAGCGCCTTCTGACCCGTGCCGAGGAGTCCGACATTCGAGATGTGGAAGCCGTCGACGTCCTTGGCCGGGTCGATCGCGTTGATCACCGCGTCGGCGTTCATGTGATCGGGGAGGGGGAGCTGGACGAGGATGCCGTGGACGGCCGGGTCGGCGTTGAGGCGCGCCACCTCGTCGAGCAGCGTCTGCTGCGGGATGCCGGCGTCGAAGCGCGTCTCGAAGGAGGCCATCCCCGCCTCTTCGGTCTGACGCGCCTTGTTGCGCACATAGACCTGGCTCGCCGGGTTCTCGCCCACCAGCACCACCGCGAGCCCCGGCGTGAGCCCGTGATCGGCCCTGAGCCGCGCGACCTGCGCGCCCACCTCGCCGCGGATCCGCTCGGCGAAGGCCTTGCCGTCGATGATGTCCGCCATCCGTCCCTCCCGTCCTTGTCGTTCCGCCCCGCTTAGCGCCGCCGCCGGGGACGCGTCCAGCGCCTCCGGGCTGGCGGGCCGCCCGGCGATGCACTAAGGAGCGGGAAACACGCGGGGGGACGTCATGGCGGAGCATTACGACGCGCTCGAGACGCGCGACCCGGCCGTGCGGGAGGCGGCGCAGTTCGCCCAGCTGCGCGCCGTGCTGGCCGAGGCGCGGGAGCGGGCTCCGGCGCTCGCCGAGCGGGTCGACGCGGCGGCGGCCGCGGGGCTCACCGACCGGGCCGCCCTTGCCCGGCTGCCGGTGCTGCGCAAGTCCGATCTCCTGCCGCTCCAGCAGGCCGCGCCCCCCCTCGGCGGTCTCGCGCCCGGGCCCGCGGGCGGGTTCGCGCAGGTCTTCCAGAGCCCCGGGCCGATCTACGAGCCGGGCATGGCCAGCCGCGACTGGTGGCGCATGGCGCGCGCGCTCTTCGCCGCCGGGCTGCGCGCGGGCGACGTGCTGCTCAACAGCTTCGCCTACCATCTGACACCCGCGGGCCACATGCTGGAGAACGGGGCGCAGGCGCTCGGCGCGACCGTGATCCCCGGCGGCACCGGCAATTCCGAGGGCCAGGCGCGCGCGGCCTCGGCGGTCGGCGCGAGCGCCTATGCCGGCACGCCCGACTTCCTCGCGACGATCCTCGAGAAGGCCGACGCGCTCGGCCTGCCGCTCCGCATCGCGCGGGCGCTGGTGTCGGGCGGGCCGCTCTTCCCCGCGGTGCGCGAGGGCTACACGGCGCGCGGGATCGCCTGCCTGCAATGCTACGCCACCGCGGATGTCGGGCTGATCGCCTACGAGACGGCGGGCGAGGGCGGGCCCAACCCCGGCATGGTCGTCGACGAGGGGGTGATCCTCGAGATCCTGCGCCCCGGCACCGGCGATCCGGTGCCGGCGGGCGAGGTCGGCGAGGTGGCGGTGACCGCGCTCAACCCCGATTACCCGCTCGTGCGCTTCGCCACCGGAGACCTCTCGGCCGTGCTCGAGGGCCGCTCGCCCTGCGGGCGCACCGGGCTGCGGATCAAGGGCTGGATGGGCCGCGCCGACCAGACGACCAAGGTCAAGGGCATGTTCGTGCGCCCCGAGCAGATCGCCGAGATCGCGCGCCGCCATCCCGAGATCGGCCGCGCGCGCCTCACCGTCGAGCGCGCCGAGGGGCACGACCGGATGATCCTCCAGGTGGAGACGGAGCGGCCCGACCCGGCCTTCGCGGCCGCCGTCGCCGAGACGGTGCAGGCGGTGCTGTCGCTCTCCGGCAAGGTCGAGGCGGTGCTGCCCGGCAGCCTGCCGAACGACGGCAAGGTGATCGAGGACGCGCGCGAGCACGGACCGGGCTGAGCGCGGGGTCCCCGTCTCGCGGGCCGATGGGGGGCGTGACGTAAGCGCCCCGCGACCACGGTCGCCCGGGCGGGCGGGGCCCGCGGGGCGGGGCCCCCCCGCCGCGGGCGCGCCGCCTCAGCCCTGCTTCGCCTTGAAGCGGCGCTGGGTCTTGTTGATCACGAACACGCGGCCCTTGCGGCGCACCACGCGGCAGTCCTTGTGGCGCTGCTTGAGCGAGCGGAGCGAGCTTTTGACCTTCACTGGACCCTCCCCTCGGCGAGCGCCGCCTTGGCGCGGTCGACGATGGCGTTGAAGGCCGCCACGTCGTGCACCGCGAGATCGGCCAGCACCTTGCGGTCGACCTCGATGCCCGACTTGGCGAGCCCGTCGATGAAGCGCGAATAGGTGAGGCCGCTGTCGTGCTCGCGCACGGCGGCGTTGATCCGCTGGATCCAGAGCGCCCGGAAGGTGCGCTTCTTCACCTTGCGGTCGAGCGTCTGGTACTGCAGCGCCTAGTCGACCGACTGCTTGGCGGTGCGGAAGTTGCGGCTGCGCGCGCCGTAATGGCCCTTGGCGGCCTTCACCACCTCGCGATGGCGCCGGTGGCTGGTGGCGCCGCCCTTCACTCGTGGCATGGCGTGTCCTCCTCAGCCGTAGGGCAGAAACTGTTTGACGATCCGCTCGTCCGGCTTCGAGAGCACCGTGGTGCCGCGGGCGTTGCGGATGAACTTGGGCGTGCGCTTGATCATGCCGTGGCGCTTGCCGGCCTGCTGGACCTTGACGCGCCCCGTGGCGGTGAGCTTGAAGCGCTTCTTGACGCCCGACCGGGTCTTCATCTTGGGCATTTTCGTCTCCTTCCAGACGCTCGCGCGCGGTCGCCGCGGCAGCCCACACCGGCCGGGCGACCTTTTCCGAAGCCGTGGTCACTACGCGCGCGCGGGGCGTTTGGCAAGGGGGCGGGCCTCAGCAGGCCTCCTCGGCGGCATAGCTCGCGACCTCCTCGAGGATCCAGCTGCGGAAGGCGCGGATCTTCGGCACCCGGGCGCGCTCGGGCACGGAGACGAGGTAGTAGGAGAAGTCGGGCGCGGCGCCCGCGATCTCGGCGAAGGGGGCGACGAGGCGCCCGTCGGCGAGCTCGGCGGCGGCCAGCGCGCGCGGGCTGAGCGCGACCCCCTGCCCCGCGATCGCCGCCATCAGCACCATGCCGAAATCGCTGAAGCGGGGCCCGGCGGCGGGGTCGACCCCCTCGACGCCCGCCGCCTTCAGCCACATCGACCAGCTCGGCATCGTCTCGGGCTCGCCGCCCGACCGGCTGAGCTGCAGCAGCGTCTGGCGCGCCAGGTCGCCGGGCTCGCGGATCCCGCCCGGCCCCTCGAGCAGGGCGGGCGCGCAGACCGGCACCGCCACCTCGGCGAAGAGACAGTCGCGCGCAAGCCCCGGATAATTCCCCGCGCCGAAGCGGATCGCGAGATCGACGTCCTCGCGGTGGAGATCGACGAGGCGCTCGCTCGCGTCGATCCGGACCTCGATCTCGGGATGGGCGGCGCGGAAGCGCCCGAGCCGCGGCACGAGCCATCGCCCGCCGAAGGAGGGCGCGACCGACACCGTCAGGATCCCGCTGGCCGCGGCGATCTCCTCGACGCCGCGCGCGATCCGCTCGAAGCCCGCCGTCAGATGCGGCGCGGCGCGGGCGCCGGCCTCGGTCAGCTCGAGCGCGCGCGGCAGGCGGCGGAACAGGCGCTGGCCGATCAGGTCCTCGAGCGCCTTCACCTGCTGGGAGATCGCCGCCGGCGTCACGCCGAGCTCGTCGGCGGCCTGCTTGAACGAGAGGTTCCGCGCCGCCGCCTCGAAGGCGCGCAGGCTGTTGAGCGGCGGCAGGCGGCGCATCCCGGCCTCAGCCCGCCGCGCACTCGGCCGGCACCTGCGCGGCCGACCACTCGGCCAGCGGCACGCCGCCCCGCGGCACGGCGAAGGGCGCGCCGTCGAGCAGCCCGCGCCCGGTGAGGAAATTCACGTCGCAGTCGCGACCGAGCCCCGGCTCCAGCGTGTCGTGCGAGACGAAGGTGAAGCCCGCCACCACGAACCGACCGCCGCGATAGGCGATCGTCAGCGTCTCCTGCCAGCGGCTGCGCCCGATCGCGGTGTTGCCCGAGGTGACCGTGAGGCTGCCGGCGGCGTTGAGCCCGAGCTCGGGCAGGGTGCCCCACATCGCGCCGCTCCAGACGAGCCGCTCGCGCGCCACCGCGAGCGCCATGGCCCCCGGCGCGCCGGTCGAGACGTAGATCCGGAGATCGGCGTCCTCCGCGCCTTCGATCAGCACGGCGCGGTCGGGGCCGCCGTCGCCGGTCCAGTCGGCGGTGACGACGTCGATCACGCGCGCCGGGGAGACGGGCGCGTCGGCGGCGGCCGCGCCGGCGGCCATCGCGGCGGCGATCAGCGGGGCGAGCGCGAGACGGGCGGCGGGGTGGCGCATCGGGGCTCCTCACGGGCGTGTGTGCCGGCATCTTGTGGTGGCGTCCCCGCGCCCCACTTTCAACGGCCAAGATAACGTGAGATAGGGCGGTGCCATAGCCCGCGGGCCGCGCGGGCCGCTGGCCGGGAGCGGGACCGATGGAGATACGCGACGCGCTGACCTTCGACGACGTGCTCCTCGTGCCCGGCGCGTCGGAGGTGATGCCGGCGCAGGCCGACACGCGCACCCGCGTCACCACCGGCATCGAGCTCAACATTCCGCTGATCTCCTCGGCGATGGACACGGTCACCGAGCAGGACATGGCGATCGCCATGGCGCAGGCGGGCGGGATCGGCGTGATCCACCGCAATCTCGAGATCGACGAGCAGGCGGCGCAGGTGCGTGGCGTCAAGCGCTTCGAGTCGGGCATCGTCTACGACCCCGTGACGCTCCGCCCGGACCAGACGCTCGCCGACGCCTGGGCCGCGCAGAAGGCCTACGGCATCACCGGCTTCCCGGTGGTCGACCGCAAGATCAGCATCGTCGGCATACTGACCAACCGCGACATGCGCTTCGCAGAGGATCCCGCGACGCCGGTCTCGAGGCTGATGACGGCGGAGAACCTCGCGACGGTGCGCGAGCCGGTCGACCTCGCCGAGGCCAAGCGGATGCTGCAGTCGCGCCGGATCGAGAAGCTCCTCGTCGTCGACGAGCGCGGGCAGTGCACCGGGCTCCTCACGGTGAAGGACATCCAGAAGGCGGTGCTCAACCCGCACGCCTCGAAGGACGAGCTCGGCCGGCTGCGGGTCGCGGCGGCGACCACCGTGGGCGACCAGGGCTTCGAGCGGTCCTCGGCGCTGATCGACGCGGGCGTCGACCTGATCGTCGTCGACACCGCGCACGGCCATTCGAGGGCGGTCGCCGAGGCCGTCAGCCGCATCAAGGCGCACTCCAACTCGGTGCAGGTCGTCGCCGGCAACGTCGCCACGGGCGAGGCGACGCGCGCGC
>CAZWDE010000117.1:0-9361 GCA_964632555.1 uncultured Limibaculum sp. | reverse complement strand
GGGCCATGCCGAAATTGCGCTCGAGCCGGGATTTCGTGTCGTGGCCCTTCTCGTGGCCGATCACCACCACGGGTCGGTCGCGGAAGCGCGCGAGCCCGCCGATCACCGCATGGTCCTCGGCGAAGTTGCGGTCGCCCGCCAGCGTCGTCACGTCGGAGAAGAGCGCGCGCACATAGTCGCTCGCGTGCGGGCGGTCGGGGTGGCGCGCGACCTGGCATTTCCGCCAGGGCGAGAGCTCGCGGTAGAGCTCCTCGAGCATCTGGCGCGCGCGGGCGTCGAGCTGGTCCGCCTCGGCGGCGATGTCGAGCTCGGGGTTCTGCCGGGCGAGCGCGCGCAGCTCCTCGGCCTTGCCCTGAAGCTCGGCGAGCCCCCGTTCGAAGTCGAGATAGTTCTGCATCGGCCCTCCCGCGGGCCTCATAGGGCGCGCCGGGCGGTCGGCGCAAGGTGGCGGGCCGGGGGGGCTCAGCCGGTGTCGTCGGCGTAGACGCGGATGTAGCGCCCGCCGACCTCGATGCCGACGAAGCGCTGGTCGAAGGCGATGCAGAGGCGCTGGGCGAGCGCCACCACCGCCTCGGTGCTGTCGGTGCGGATGCGCGCGGTCAGGATCGGGCGGCGCCGTCCCTCGAAGATCGCGTCGGCCCTGGCGACCGTCGCCGAGGGGAAGGTGCGCGCGATCAGGGTGCAGAGCCTGTCGATCTCGGGCTCGCCGATCTCCACCGCCTCGGTGTTGGCCAGATAGACGAGATAGACCGGCTGGCCGATCGCGTTCTCGAGCGTGTGGACGGCGGCGCGGCGGCCCTCGATCTCGAAGGGCGCGTCGTCGCGGATCGCGCATTCGGCGTCGGCGGCCGTGCGGTCGAAGACCGCCTCGAGCGCCGGGTTGGCGCCGCGCCCGGCGTCGATCAGCTGGCGGCAGGCCTCGAGATAGCCGAGCTTGCGGTCGACCGGCCATCCGGCGGGCGGCGAGACCACCATGGCGCGGAGATTGGAGATCACGTCGGCGGTCTTCACCATGCGCGCGTCGGGCGTCTTGTGGGGCATGGCGGCGATCCGCGCGCGGCGGCGCTCGTCCTTCGGCAGGCTCATGTCGTCGGAGTTCTCGACGACGATCCGGGCCACCCGCTCGCCGAACCGCGCCGCGATCTCGTCCCGCGTGTGCGGCGTGTCCTCGACGACGTCGTGGAGGAGCGCGGCGATCAGCAGGTCGGCGTCGGCCCCGCCGGTCGCCTGCGCGACGAGGTCCATCACCTCGATCAGGTGGTTGATGTAGGGCTCCTGCGCGGCCCCCTTGCGGCGCTGGTTGGCGTGCGCCTCGGCCGCGAAGACGAGCGCGCGGGTGATCGCGGTCACGCCGCCCTCCGCCGTGGTGCCCGGATGCTCGTCCATCGCCCCCTCCGCTGCCGCGAGACGGTCATACCGCAAATCGCGGCGCCGGTCAGCCGGCGGCGGACCGGGGCGCGCGGCGCGCGCGCACCCCGGCTCGGCGGGTCACTCGGGCAGGATGACCGTGTCGATCACGTGGATCACGCCGTTCGAGGCCTCGATGTCGGCCGTCGTCACGGTCGCGTTGTCGACCATCACCCCGTCGGTCGCGTCGATCTCGACGGTCGAGCCCTGCACGGTCTCGGCCTCGAGCTGCTGGCCCGCGATGTCCGACGACATCACCTTGCCCGGGATCACGTGGTAGGTCAGCACCGCCGCCAGCTGGTCGCGGTTCTCCGGCTGCAGGAGGTTCTCCACCGTGCCCGCGGGCAGCTTGGCGAAGGCCGCGTCGGTCGGCGCGAAGACGGTGAACGGGCCCTCGCCCTTGAGAGTCTCGACGAGGCCCGCGGCCTGCACGGCGGCCACGAGGGTCTCGAAATTGCCCGCCTCGACGGCGGTGTCGACGATGTCCTTCTCGGCGGCCACGGCGGGCGCGGCGAGCACGAGGCTGAGAGCGGTGGCCTTGAGCAGCTTGGTCATGGGTCACTCCATCTGTTGCGGGCGCGGTCCGGGCCGCGCTGGCTGACGAAGTGGGCCGGGATCGGGCAAGTCGAGGCGCAACCCCTTGACATAAAACCGTCATTTCGCCTGCCGACGGGCTGCGCCACTCCGTGGGAAATGTGCCCACACCCTGCTTGACGCTCGCGTCGGGCGGTCTAGGCGGCGCGCCGGCGGGAACCGTGGCCCGGCCCCGTGCGTCACTCGCACAAGCCGCCGCGGCGCGGCCGCGACCCGAACGTGGAGACCAGCGATGCGCACGCGCGCGATCCCCGCCCTGCTTTTCGCGACCCTCGCCGGCGCCGCGCCCTCGGGCGAGACGGCTGCGCGGATCGCCGCCGCCTTCGCCGAGCTCGGCATGGCGCCCGAGCAGGCCGAGTGCTACGGCGCGACGGTGACCGAGGGGCTCGGCCCGGACGAGGCGGCCGAGGCGGCCCGGATCGTCGAGGAGGCCGAGGACAGCGACGCCGTGCGCGAGGGCGTCAAGGCCGGCGGCGTCGAGATGGTCACCGTCTTCCTCGCCGCCGAGACCGCCTGCGGAAGCTGACCGCGCCTCAGCCGGCCGCGCGGGGCAGGAGGGAGGCGAAGTCGAAGGCCGAGGGATCGGCGAGGTGGGACGGGCGGATGTTGGTGATCGCCGTCCACATCACCGCGCGGCGGCCGGGCGCGCGGCGCTCCCACTCGTCGAGCATCGCCTTCACCTGCGCGCGCTGCAGCCCCTCCTGCGACCCGCAGAGATCGCAGGGGACGATCGGGAACCCCATCGCCCGCGCGAATCGCGCGCAGTCGTCCTCCGCCACATGCGCGAGGGGACGCAGCACCAGGAGATCGCCCTCCTCGTTCAGGAGCTTCGGCGGCATCGTCGCGAGCCGCCCGCCATGGAACAGGTTGAGGAAGAAGGTCTCGAGGATGTCGTCGCGGTGGTGGCCGAGCACGACCGCCTGGCAGCCCTCCTCGCGCGCGATCCGGTAGAGATGGCCGCGGCGGAGCCGCGAGCAGAGGGAGCAGTAGGTCTTCGGCGCCTTCTCGAGCACCACGGAATAGGTGTCGCGGTACTCGATCCGGTGCGGCACGCCGAGGCGCGAGAGGTAGTCGGGCAGCACGGTGGCGGGGAACCCCGGCTGGCCCTGGTCGAGATTGCAGGCGAGCAGATCGACCGGCAGCAGCCCGCGCCAGCGGAGCTCGAGCAGCACGGCGAGCAGCGTGTGGCTGTCCTTGCCGCCCGAGAGGCAGACGAGCCAGCGTGCGCCCGGGGTCACCATGGCATAGGCCGCGAGCGCCTCGCGCGTCTCCCGGATCAGGCGCTTCCGGAGCTTGCGGAAGTCGAGGCTGTCCGGGGCGCCCGCATAGAGCCGCTCAATGATTTGATCGTCGTTCGCATCCAGCATGGGCCACCCACGGGTTGCCCTCGGAATAGCGTTCCGGGCGGTTCCTCGGCAAGGTGTCCGCGAGGGTCCGGTGTCGGCGAGCGGACAAGGGATGGCGGTCGCCCCGCTCGCTTCGGGCGGGCGGCGGGTCAGCGCTCCCCGTCGCGCGCGCCCGAGGTGGGCACGGGGTCGTAGCCCGAGCCGCCGGCGGGGTGGCAGCGGGCGATGCGACGAAGCGTCAGCCAGCCGCCGCGGAGCGCGCCGTGGCGCTCGAGCGCTTCGAGCGCATAGGCCGAACAGGTGGGCTGGAAGCGGCAATGCATCCCGACCCACGGGCTCGCGACGAGGCGGTAGGCGCGCACCGGCAGCGCGAGGAGCCACGCGGCGGGGGTCATCGAGGGTCCCTTGGCGGGCGGTGGACCCGGTCGATCGCGACCGCGAGATCGCCCTTCAGCGCCTCGAAGGGCCGCGCCACCGTCGCCCCGGGCCGGCCGATCAGCACATAGTCCCACCCGGGCCGGGCGCGCGGGGCGAGAACGGCGCGGGCCGCCTCGCGCAGGCGCCGCTTGGCGCGGTTGCGGGTGACCGCCTTGCCGATCTTCTTGGAGCAGGTGAAGCCGACGCGGGGCGGGCCGGCCTCGGCCGTCTCGCCGCGGTCCCGACCCTGCAGGATGAGCCCCGGCGCGACCCATTTCCGCGCCCGCGCGGCGGCGAGGAAATCGCGCCGCGCCTTCATCGTCTCGGGCAGGCGCGGCGCCGGCGTCGGGCCGGCATCGCCGCCGCCGGCGCGCCGCTCGGCCAGCGCCGCCGGGCTCACGGCGCGCTCACGCCGACAGGCGCTTGCGCCCCTGCGCGCGGCGCCGGTTGATCACCTTGCGGCCGTTCTTCGTCGCCATGCGCGCGCGGAACCCGTGGCGCCGCTTGCGGACGAGCCGGCTCGGCTGGTAGGTGCGCTTCATCGCCTGTCTCCTTTGCGGGGGCCGCGCGCCCGCCGCGCGCCGGCCCGTGCTGTCCGCCTCGATCCTCTGGATGCCAGACGCGCTCCTTAGTGTCGAGGGCGGGCGGTGTCAACGCGCCGGCCCGGCCGGGCATCAAGGCGGCGTGAGAGCCGATGGGAATCGCGCGCCCGAGGCCCACATGTGCCTCCACGGGACGTGAAGGCTAACGCAGGGTCAGTCGGATGAGCGCGAGCGGAAACATGACGGAACGGGGCGACGGGCGTGGCGGCAGCGGCGGGCGCCGGCCGGAGGTGCTGCGCCTGCTGCCGATCCTCGCGATCGGCGTCGCCGCCGTGGCGGCCGTGGCGCTCGCCGGCGACTATCTGAGCTTCGCCGCGCTCGAGCGCAACTACGAGGCCCTGATCGCCTGGCGCGACGCCAACTGGTGGTCGGCGGCCGCGAGCTTCCTCGGCATCTACACGCTCGCGGTGGCCATCTCGGTGCCGGGCGCGGTGTGGCTGACGATCCTCGGCGGGTTTCTCTTCGGCATCCCGGCCGGCACCGCGCTGGTCGTGGCGGGCGCGACCGCGGGCGCGGCCTTGGTGTTCCTCGCGGCGCGCACCGCGGTCGGCGAGTGGCTGCGCGCCCGGGCCGGGGGCTGGGTGCGCCGGCTCGAGCGCGGCTTTCGCGAGGGCGAGGTCAGCTTCCTCCTGATGATGCGGCTCGTGCCCGTGGTGCCGTTCTGGATCGCCAATCTCGCGCCCGCGCTGCTCGGCGCCCGGCTCGGCACCTTCGTCTGGACCACGCTCGTCGGCATCGTGCCCGGCACGGTGGTCTACATCTCCGTCGGCGCGGGGCTCGGCGAGCAGATCGAGCGCGGCGAGCGGCCGGATCTCGGCGTGATCTTCGAGCCCCACGTGCTGGGGCCGCTGCTCGGGCTCGCGGCGCTGGCGGCGCTGCCGCTGCTGCTGCGCCGGCTCGGTTTCCGCCGGCCCGGGTGAGGCGCGCGATGCTCAAGGGTCCGGAGGAGCAGGCGGCGCTGACGCCCGATCTCTGCATCGTGGGCGCGGGCTCCGGCGGGCTCTCCGTCGCGGCGGGCGCGGTGCAGATGGGCGCCTCGGTGGTGCTGGTCGAGGGCGGGCGCATGGGCGGGGACTGCCTCAACGTGGGCTGCGTGCCCTCGAAGGCGCTGATCGCGGCCGCCGCGCGCGCGCAGGCGATGCGCGACGCCGCGCCGCTCGGCATCGCGCCGGTCGAGCCCGGGATCGACTACGCCGCCGCCATGGCGCATGTGCGCGGGGCGATCGCCGCGATCGCGCCGCATGACAGCCAGGAGCGGTTCGAGCGGCTCGGCTGCACGGTGATCCGCGACTGGGCGCGCTTCGTCGCGCCCGACGAGATCGTCGCGGGCGGCCGGCGCGTCCGCGCGCGCCGCGTCGTGGTCGCGACCGGGTCGGTGCCGGCCGTGCCCCCGATCGAGGGGCTCGACGCCGTGCCCTATCTCACCAACGAGACGCTCTGGGATCTCACCGCCCTGCCCGGCCACCTGATCGTGCTCGGCGCCGGGGCGGTGGGGGTCGAGATGGCGCAGGCGCATCGCCGGCTCGGCGCGCGCGTGACGGTGATCGAGGCGAAACGCGCCCTCGGCGGCAGCGACCCCGAGCTCGCCGCGGTGGCGCTCGACCGGCTGCGCGCCGAGGGCGTGGAGATCCGCGAGGCGGCGGCGGCCGAGCGCGTCTCGGGATCGGAGGGCGCCGTCGCCGTGACCCTCGCGGGCGGCGAGACGGTCGAAGGCACGCATCTCCTCGTCGCCACCGGGCGCCGGCCGAGCCTCGAGCGGCTCGATCTCGCGGCGGGCGGGGTCGCGCACGGGCCCGGCGGCGTCGCGGTCGACCGCGGCCTGCGCTCCACCACCAACCGGCGCGTCTACGCGATCGGCGACGCGGCGGGCGGCGGCTTCACCCACACCGCGGGCTACCACGCGGGCCTCGTGGTGCGCAGCGCGCTCTTCCGCCTGCCGGTGACCGCGCGGACCGACCTCTTGCCCCGCGTGACCTACACCGACCCCGAGATCGCCGAGGTCGGCCTCTCCGAGGCGGCGGCGCGCGCCGAGCATGGCGACCGGATCGAGGTCCACACCGCGCCCTTTTCGGAGAACGACCGCGCCCGGGCCGAGGGCCGCACCGACGGCCTTGCGAAGGTGATCCTCGGCCGCGGCGGGCGCATCCTCGGCGCCGGGATCGCCGGGCCACACGCGGGCGAGCTGATCCAGATCTGGGCGCTCGCGCTCTCCAAGGGTCTCCGCGCCAAGGACATCGCGGGGCACGTGGCGCCCTACCCGACGCTCGGCGAGGTGTCGAAGCGCGCCGTCGGCGCCTATTTCTCGGCGCGGCTGTTCCACAGCCCGTCGGTCCGGCGGATCGTTCGATTGCTTGCCCGCCTCGGCTGACACTCCCTAAATACCCGCTGGATCAACGGCGCTGGAGATCGGGATGGCGTTCTTGCGCGGTCTGTCGGGGCGGCTGCTCGTCGTCACCGTGCTGATCGTGATGCTGGTCGAGGTGGCGATCTTCATCCCCTCGGTGGCGCGCTTCCGCATGGAGTATCTCACCGAGCGGCTGGCGCGCGCCGAGCTGGCCGCGATGACCCTGCTCGCCTCGCCCGACCGGATCATGGATCCGTCGCTCCAGCGCGCGCTGCTCGAGCGCGCCCAGGTCGAGACCGTGGTGGTGCACCGCGAGGGCGCGCGGGTGCTGCTGCTCGCGCCCGACCCGCCGCCGCCGATCGAGGGCACCTTCGACCTCGACGCCATGATGGTGCCCGAGATGATCGTCGACGCGCTGGCGCGGCTCGCCTCGGCGCCGGGCCCCGCGCCGATCCGGGTCATCGGGGTGCCGCCGCGCGGCGAGGAGACGCTGGAGATCACGCTCGACGCCGAGCCCCTGCGGCGCGAGATGATCGACTACGGCCTGCGCATCCTGCGGCTCTCGCTGATCATCTCGCTGCTCACCGCGGCCGTGGTCTTCATCGCGATCCGCCGGCTCGTCGTCGCGCCGATGCAGCGCGTCATCGACAACATGAAGGGGTTTCAGGAGAACCCCGAGGACCCGACCCGGATCATCGAGCCCGAGGCGCGGATCGGCGAGGTGGCCGAGGCCGAGCGCGCCCTCGCCGCGATGCAGCAGGACGTGCTCCGCGCGCTCAAGGAGCGCTCGCGGCTCGCATCCCTCGGCGAGGCGCTCGCCAAGATCAGCCACGACCTGCGCAACATGCTGGCCTCGCAGCAGCTGCTCGTCGACCGGCTGGAGATGTCCTCCGACCCCCTCGTCGCGCGCGTGATGCCGAAGATGCTCGGCACGCTCGACCGGGCGATCTCGCTCTGCCAGCGCACGCTCGCCTATGGCCGGGCCGAGGAGGCCCCGCCGGAGCTGCGCGAGGTGGCGCTCGGCGCGCTCGTGCGCGAGGTGGCCGAGACGCTCGGGCTCTCGGAGGAGAGCCGCCCGGTGCGGGTGCGGATCGACGTGCCCGAGGGCCACACGGTGCCGGCCGACCCCGAGCAGCTCTACCGGGTGCTGGCGAATCTCATGCGCAACGCCTCCGAGGCGATCGCCGAGACCGGGCGGCCCGGCGAGATCGCGATCGGCGCGCGGGTCGGCGACAGCGTCTCCTGCATCCTCGTCACCGACACCGGCCCCGGCCTGCCGGCGCGGGCGCGGGAGCATCTCTTCAAGCCGTTTCGCGGCGGCGCGCGGCGCGGCGGCACCGGCCTCGGCCTCTCGATCGCCCACGACCTCGTCAGCGCGCACGGCGGCAGCCTCGAGCTCGTGCGCTCGACCACCGAGGGCACGGTCTTCGAGATCCGCCTGCCCGTCGCCTCCCGGCCGTCGCGCCCGCGGCCGCTGCGCGCGAGCGCCTGAGCGGGCTGCGACGGATCGGCCGGGCGGTGGCGGCCGGAAATTCCGACTTGAACGCTCGGACAATCCGGGGCAGGTTCCCGAGCGTTCCGGTCGGGCATCCCGACCGTGACCGCAGCCGATCACCGCATCCCAAGGGAGACCACCGATGCCCCGCACACTTCTGCTCGCCGCGCTCGCGGCGACCGTCGCCCTCCCGGCCCTCGCGCAGGGCGAGCTCAACCTCTACTCCTCGCGCCACTACGACACCGACGAGCGGCTCTACTCGAATTTCGAGGAGCAGACCGGCATCACGATCAACCGCATCGAGGCCGGCGCCGACGCGCTGATCGAGCGGATGCGCGCCGAGGGGCAGAACTCCCCGGCCGACGTGCTGCTGACCGTCGACGCCGGGCGGATGTGGCGCGCCGACCAGGCGGGCCTGCTGAGCCCCGTGGAGTCCGAGATTCTCGACAACCGCGTGCCCGAGCATCTGCGTCACCCGGACGGCCACTGGTTCGGCTTCTCGCAGCGCGCGCGGATCATCTTCTACGACCGCGAGGATGTCTCCGAGCCGCCGCGGACCTATGCCGACCTCGCGGACCCGCGGTACGAGGGCATGATCTGCACGCGCTCGAGCTCCAACATCTACATGCTCTCGCTGATGGCCGCGATGATCGAGCACCACGGCGAGACGCTGGCGCGCGCCTGGGCCGAGGGGGTCTACGGCAACCGCGCGCGCGACCCGCAGGGCGGCGACACCGACCAGCTCCGCGGCATCGTCTCCGGCGAGTGCGACATCGCGCTGTCCAACCACTACTACTTCGTGCGCGGCCTGAAGGGCGATGTCGACGGGCTCTCCGAGGGCAGCGACCGCATCGGCTGGGTGTTCCCCGACCAGTCGGGCCACGGCACGCATGTCAACATCTCCGCGGGCGCCGTCGCCGCCCACTCGCCGAACCGCGAGAACGCGGTGCGGTTCCTCGAATACCTCGCGAGCGAGAGCGCGCAGGAGTACTTCTCCGAGGGCAACAACGAGTACCCGGCCGTGCCGGGCGTCGGGCTCGACGAGGGGGTCGCGGCCCTCGGCCTGTTCCGCCAGGACGATCTCAACCTCTCGGTCCTCGGCGAGAACCAGGCGCAGGCGCAGGCGGTCTACGACTCCGTCGGCTACAAGTGAGCC
>CAZWDE010000116.1:0-9404 GCA_964632555.1 uncultured Limibaculum sp. | reverse complement strand
GAGCGCGTCGGCCGCGCCCGACCGCGAGGAGAGCGCCTTGTTGCCGTGCTTGGCCACCGGCACGCCGCAGCCGGCCACCACGAACGCCGCGGCGGTCGAGATGTTGAGCGTGCCCTTGCCGTCGCCCCCGGTGCCGACGATGTCCATCGCCCCCTCGGGCGCGGCCACGCGGGCGGCGCGCGCGCGCATCGCGGCCGCCGCGGCGGCGATCTCGTCGACCGCCTCGCCGCGGGTGCGCAGCGCCATCAGGAAGCCGCCGATCTGCGCCGGGCTCGCCTGCCCCTCCATGATGGTCGCGAAGGCGCGCTCGGCCTCCTCGTAGGCCAGCGGGCGGTCGGCGGCCGCGCCGATCAGGGCGCGCAGATCGGCGGTCATGCGGCGGGCTCGAGGAGGGCGAGGAAGTTGGCGAGGAGCCGCGGCCCCGCCTCGGTCGCGATCGACTCCGGGTGGAACTGGACGCCGTGCACGGGCCGCTCGCGATGGGCGAGGCCCATCACCACGCCCGACTGGCTGCGCGCGGTGACGCGAAGCTGACCCGGCAGCTCCGCCTCCGCGACGTCGAGCGAATGGTAGCGCGTCACCGGCAGCCCCTGCTCGAGGCCGGCGAAGACGCCCGTGCCGTCATGCGTGATCGTCGAGACCTTGCCGTGCATCACCTCGCGGCAGCGCCCGACCGCTGCGCCATGGGCCGCCGCGATCGCCTGGTGCCCGAGGCAGACGCCGAGGATCGGCAGCCCCGGCGGCGCGGCGCGCACCAGCTCCACCGAGATCCCAGCTTCGGCGGGCGTGCAGGGGCCGGGGCTGATCACCACCCCGGCCGGGCGGAGCGCCAGCGCCTCGGCCACCGTCAGCGCGTCGTTGCGCACCACGCGGACCGTCGCGCCGAGCTCGCCGAGCCGGTGCGCCAGGTTCCACGTGAAGCTGTCATAGTTGTCGAGAAGAAGGATCATCGGCGGCTGGTTCCGGCGCCCCTGTTCGGCGGAAGGGTCGCGCCTCCCGATCGCCGCGCCCTTGTGAGACGGGTGGCGCCACCCCGGACTTGCGGATATAGATTCCGCATGGGATGCAAGTGCGTCAAGCGCTTGGGGCGAATACCTGTCCCGGCGCCGGGGGTGGCGGGCGGCGGCCGGCGGACGGGACGCGCGGGCGGCCGCGGCGAAGGAGAACGGGCATGTCAGACTATCCGGGCGGTGGCGCGCGCGGGCTGCGGTTTCTCGGCGGGCTGATCCTCGGGATCCTCGTCGTCGGCGGCGGGATCGTCGCGCTGTCGGTCACCACGCCGATCCCCGAGCGCGCGGTCGAGGCCGAGCCGGCGCCCGAGCCGGAAGCCGAGCGGGGCCTCGCCGCCGCCGGCGCCGGGGCCGGCGCCGAGGAGCAGCAGGTGAGCGAGGGCGATCTCGTGGCCACCATCGCGCCCGAGGACACCGCGCCGACCGATCCCACCCTTCCGGGGCCGGTGCCCCAGCCCTCGGCCGACACGGTGCGCGGCGCGCTCGAGCCCAACCAGCCGGCCGAGGACGGGCGGTTCTCCGCGCCCGAGCCCTTCGAGACCACCGTGACCGACGGCCAGCTCGGCGGCCTGCCGCCCGCCGCCACGCTCGAGGGCCCCGGCCCCGTGGCCGAGGCGCCGCAGGTCGAGGAGCCGGCCTTCCAGCTGCAGGGCCCGGCGCTGACGATCAACGCCGCGCCCTTCGAGCCGCGCGGCGACCTGCCGCTCATCGCGGTGATCCTCAACGACGCCGGCGAGAGCCCGCTGGCGATCGAGACGCTGCTGTCGCTGCCGATGCCGCTCACCATCGGGATCGCGCCGCGCTCGGAGGCCGACGTCGACCTCGCCGCCGAGGCGAAGCTCGCCGGCTACGAGGTGCTGGCGCAGTTCCCGGTCGGGCGCGGCGCGGCGGATGCGGGCGCGCTGCTCAGCGCCGATATGTCCGACGTCGAGGTCGCCGAGCAGGTCGAGCGCAAGATGGCCGAGCTCTGGATGTCGGTCGGCGCGGCCGGGGTGCCGGACGCCACGGGCGGCGGCCTCGACGAGCGCCTGATGCGCAGCGTCGTCGTCGTGCTCGAGCGCAACGGCTTCGCCTTCGTCAACCCGGACGCGGCGAGCTACGAGGCCGGGCGCAACGTGGCGCAGGCCGTCGGCGTCGCCTATGCCGGGCGGACGCGCGAGATCCCCTCCGAGACCACCGAGGACGAGGTCTACGCCATCCTCGAGCGCGCGGCGACCGACGCGCAGACCGAGGGGCCGCTCATCATCAGCGGCCCGCCGACGCGCGCGATGCTGGCGGGCGTTCTCAAATGGCACCTCGAGCGCGACCGGCGGTCGGCGCAGCTGGCGCCGCTCTCGGCCGTCATCCGGCGCATCAACGCGAGCTGAGGCGGCCCCGGCCGCCCGCACGGATCGTCCGGCGCCGGCCGCGCCTCAGTTGCGGTCGCGCGCGCGCTCGGCCGCGGCGATGAGGGCGCGGGCCTTGCTGACCGTCTCCTGATACTCCGCCTCGGGCACGCTGTCGTGCACCACCCCGCCGCCGGCCTGCACGTAGAGCGTGCCGTCCTTCACCACGCCGGTGCGGAGCGCGATGCAGGTGTCCATGTCCCCGTTGGCGGCGAAATAGCCGACCCCGCCCGCGTAGACGCCCCGCTTTTCCGCCTCCAGCTCGTCGATGATCTCCATCGCCCGGATCTTCGGCGCGCCCGAGACGGTGCCGGCCGGCAGCCCCGCGAGCAGCGCCGAGAGCGCGTCCTCGCCCTCGGCCAGCTCCCCGTCGACATTCGAGACGATGTGCATCACGTGGCTGTAGCGCTCCACCGTGAAGGTCTCGGTCGGACGCACGGTGCCGATCCGGGCCACCCGGCCCACGTCGTTGCGCCCGAGATCGAGCAGCATCAGGTGCTCGGCCCGCTCCTTCTCGTCGGCGAGGAGCTCGGCCTCGAGCCGGCGGTCCTCCTCCGGCGTCGCGCCGCGCGGCCGGGTGCCGGCGATCGGGCGGATCGTCACCTTGCGGCCGCGCACCCGGACGAGGATCTCGGGGCTCGCGCCCACGATGTGGAACCCGCCGAGATTGAAGAAGAACATGTAGGGCGAGGGGTTGGTGCGCCGGAGCGCCCGGTAGAGCGCGAAGGGCGCGGTCTCGAGCGGCATCGCCCAGCGCTGCGACGGCACCACCTGGAAGATGTCGCCGGCCGCGATGTGGCCCTTCGCCCGCTCGACCATCTCGAGATACCGGGCATGGCTGGTGTTGGAGACCGGCTCGAGCGCGCGCACCGCGCCCGCGTCGGCCAGCGGCCCGCCCGACGGCGCGGGGGCGCCGAGCCGCGCCATCGCCTCGCCGAGCCGGCCGGCCGCCGCGTCGTAGGCCGCCCGCGCGTCGCCCTCGGCGCGCCAGACCGGGGCGACGAGCGTGACCGTGTCGCGCACGTTGTCGATGATCGCCACCACCGAGGGGCGGAGCAGAACCGCGTCCGGCAGGCCGAGGGGGTCGGGGTTCGGCTCGGGCAGCCGCTCGACGAGGCGGATCATGTCGTAGCCCAGATAGCCGAAGAGCCCCGCCGCCATGGGCGGCAGATCCTCGGGCAGGTCGATCCGGCTCTCGGCGATGAGCGCGCGCAGCGAGGCGAGCGTCGGCTCGGGCTCGGGCTCGAAGGCCTCCCGGTCCGCGGCGAAGCGGCGGTTGATCTCGGCCCGCGCGCCCCGGCAGCGCCAGACGAGATCGGGCGCCAGGCCGATCACGCTGTAGCGCCCGCGGATCTCGCCGCCGGTGACCGACTCGAGCAGGAAGCTGTCGGGCCCCGCCTCGGTCAGCTTCAGCATCAGCGAGACGGCGGTGTCGGTGTCGGCGACCAGCCGCGTCGCGAGAACCTGCGCGCGGCCGGCCGCATGGGCCTCGGCGAAGGGCCCGAATTCCGGCGCGACGCGCATGCCCCTCAGCCGCCGGCGCGCTGGGCGCCCAGCATGTCGTAGACGCGCTCGACCGCGCCCTCGTTGATCCGCCGCGGGTGCAGCGCCTCGACCGCGCGGCTGTAGAGCGCGCGGTGGTCGTCCGCGTATTGCCGGCGGAGCACGCCCTCGAGACGCTCGGTGGCCGCCTCGAGCGCGTCGGGCTCGGGCGTGACGATCTCCGTGACCTCGGCGATCATCGCCCCCTCGCCCGAGGCGAGCGGCGCCGAGGCGGCCTCGCCGCGGTCGACCGCGAAGAGATCGGTCGCGAGGCCGGGCGGCAGCCCGTCGGGCGGCGCGTCGCGGCCGAAGGGCGGGTGCTCGGTCAGGTCGAGGCCGCGCTCCCGCGCCAGATCGGCGAGCGTCGCGGGGCCGGACAGCCGCTCGGCGAGCCCCCGCGCCTCCTCGGCCACGGCGGCGAGGCGCTCGGCCTCGGCCCAGTCGGCCTCGACGCGGTCGCGGATCTCCTCGAGCGGCAGGCGGCGCGACTCCTCGATGCGCTCGACCAGCAGCAGGAAATAGCCGCCGTCGGGGGTCTCGAGGATGTCGCGCTCCTCGAGATCGAGCGCCTCGAACAGCTCGGCGACGAAGGCGGCGCTGGCGGCGAGGCCCTCGGCACGGCCGCCGCCGGCAAGGCTCCGGTCGGCCGCCATCCCCTCGAGGCGGCGGAGCTCGAGCCCGGTCTCCTCGGCGATCTCCCCGAGCGTGCGGCCCTCGGCGCGCAGGTCGTCGATCCGGTTGGCGAGCTCGGGCGCCCGGTCGAGCGCCGCCTCGCGGGCGAGCTGCTCGGCGATTTCCGCGCGCACCTCCTCGAGGCCGGGCGCGCCGCCCTCGGTGGCCGCGCGGATCCGCACGAGCACGGGGCCGAGCGGCGCCGCCACGGGACCGACGATGCCGGGCTCGCTCTCGGCGAACACCGCCTCGGCGACCGCGGGCGGCAGGTCGCCCCGCTCGACCGTGCCGAGATCGAGCTCGGCCGGCGTCTCGCCGAGCTCGCGCGCCAGATCCTCGAACGTGGTCTCGCCCGAGCGCACGCGCCCGGCCAGCGCCTCCGGATCGCCGCGGCGGAGCGGCAGCTGGTCGATCGTGCGGGTGGCGGGCGTTGCGAGCGCGTCGCGCTCGGCCGCGTAGCGCTCGGCGATCTCCTCGGGCGTCGGCTGCGCCGCCGCCGCCAGTCGGTCCGGGTCGACGTGGAGATAGCTCGCCCAGCGCCGCTCGGGCTCGGTGTATTCGCCGATATGCTCGCGGTGGAACGCCTCGAGGGCCTCCTCGCTCGGCGCGCCGGGGTCGGGCGCGGCCTCGAGCGGCAGGACGGCGGTCGCAACGGCGCGCCGCTCGAGCTGCCAGAGCGCGATCCGGGCGGCGAGGCCGGGCGGCTGCGCGTCCGCCGCGGTGGCGGCGCCGAAGAGGATGCTCCGCCCGAGCTCGGTGCGGATGCGCTCCTCGAACTCGGACGGGCTGTAGCCGGCACGCGACAGCGCCGAGCGGTAGAGCGACTCCGAGAAGCCGCCGCCCGCGCCCTCGAAATTGGGGTCGCTGCGGATCGCCTCGGCCACCGCGCGGTCCGGCACCCGCAGGCCGAGCCGTGCCAGCTCCTCGGCGAACGCGCGCTCGCGCAGCATCTGCAGGAGCGCGATCCGCGCGAAGCCGATGTCGCGCATCTCGGCGATCGAGATCGGCTCGCGGCGCATCTGGATCAGCGCGCGCTGCTGGCGCATCAGCTCGTCGGCATACTGCTCGACCGTCACGGCGCTGTCGCCGACGCTCGCCACCTCGCTGCCGGGGCTGAAGGAGAAGACGTCGGAGATGCCCCAGACCGCGAAGCTCGCGATGAGCAGCAGGAGCAGGCCCTTCGCGGCCCAGGACTTCACCGCCTTGCGGAGGAATTCGAGCATGGGGGTTCCTCGGTCGGGCGCCGCGCTCCGGATCACATAAACGCCGCGGGCGGGGGCGGCAAGGTGCCCGCGGTCAGGCCGCGAAGGCGGCGAGCCGGCGGCCCATCTCGGCGATCCCCGCGCGGTCGACATTGGCGAAGGCGATGCGCAGGCGCCGCTCGCCGGCCCAGTCGCCCTCGCCGGGGCCGAACATCGTGCCGGGCAGCACGAGGAGCGCCTGCTCGGCGAGCAGCCGCCGCGCGATCACCGGCGAGGGGCCGGCGCGCAGCAGCGCCTCGGAGGGCTCGACATAGGCGAAATAGGCGCCCGCGCCGAGCAGCCGCCAGTCGGGCAGCGCCCGGAACACGTCCTCCACCGCCGCCCGCCGCGCGAGCATCTCCGCGCGCTCGGCCGCGACCCAGTCGGCCAGCGTCGCCAGACCCGCGAGCGCGGCGACCTGACCGGTGCGCGGCGGGCAGATCGCCACGGTGTCGAGAAACTTCTCGGCCTCCGCGATCCGCGCCTCGCCCGCGATCAGCGCGCCGGTGCGGTGGCCGGTGAGGCGGAACACCTTGGAGAAGCTGTAGAGATGGATCAGCGTCTCCGGCCAGTCGGGCCGGGCGAAGAGCCGGTGCGGCGGGCCCTCGCCCGAGTGGAAGTCGCGATAGGTCTCGTCGAGGATCAGCGCGAGGCCGTGCGCCCGCGCCAGGTCGTAGAGCGCCTCGAGCAGCCCGGCCGGGTACTCGACGCCCGTCGGGTTGTTGGGCGTGACGAGCGCGATCGCGCGCGTCGCGGGCGTGATCGCCGCGGCGACCGCGGCGGGCTCGGGCAGGAGGTCGGGGCCGACGGCCACGGGCTGCGCCGCCACCCCGCTCATCGACAGCCACATCGCGTGGTTGAAGTACCACGGCACCGGCAGGATCACCGCCTCGCCCGGCGCGCAGAGCGTGGCGACGGCCGCGCAGAAGGCCTGGTTGCAGCCCGCCGTCACCGCGACCTGGGCGTCCCCGATCCGCCCGCCATAGGCGACCTGCCAGTCCGCCGCGATCCGCGCGCGCAGCGCCCCGTCGCCGAGCACCGCGCCGTAGAGATGCGCCTCCGCCCCGTCGAGCAGCGCCTCGGCCATGGCGCGCGACAGCGCCGGCGGCGGCGGGTCGACCGGCGCGGCCTGGCTGAGGTTGAGCAAAGGCCGGTCGGCCGGCAGCGACACCTCGGCGAGCCAGCGCCGCGCCTCCATCACCGGCGGGGCCAGCGTGGCGGCGAGATGCGGGTTGATCGCGGCCGGTGCCATCGGCGTCTCCTCCTCGGCGCCCGTTGCGGGACCCGCGAGGCGTTAGCCGATGCCGCGCCCGGCCGGAAGGGGCGTCACGCGCGGATCAGCACCTCGCCGAGCACCGAGACCTGCCCGTCCTCGCCCACGCGGATGACGAAGAGCTCGCCCGACGAGACGAAGCGGCCGGTCAGCGCGGTGATGTTGACCTGGTGCGTGACGAGCAGCGCCTTGGTCGCCGGATCGAGACGGCGCAGGAACGCGCGCACCGCCGCGGTCTGCTCGCCCCGCGTCGAGCGGTCCTCGAAGAAGGAGTTGAGCGCGGGAAAGTCCTCGACGGGGCCGAGACCCAGGAGCTCGGCGGTCTCGCGGCAGCGGCACCACTGGCTGGTCAGCACGCGGTCGACGGCGATCCCGCGCTCGCGGATCGCCGCGCCGATGGCGCGCGCCTGCGCCCGCCCGCGGTCGTCGAGATTGCGCTGGGTCGCGCAGTCGCCGAGCCGGAAGTCCTCCGGGTCGCCGGTGCCGGGCGCGAGCGCGTGGCGCATGATGCCCACGGTGCCGGGCTCGGCCAGCGCCGCCCAGGCCGCCTCCTGGCTGCGCGCGAGGCCCGTGCCAAGGGTCGCCGCTCCGATCCCCGCCAGAAGGTCGCGCCGTGTCGGCCGCATCGCCGCTCTCCCGCCTTGCGTCGGTCAGGGCGGAAGGTGGGTCGGGCAGCCGGGAGGTCGACCTCGCGGTCGCACCACATCACCGCACAGCCGTGATGCCGGCCGCGCCGGGGCACCTCGGCAGAGCGGTGGTTGCCGTGGCGGATCGCCGCCCGCGCGCCGTGCCCTTCGAGGATGAGCGGCGGCCGCGCCACAGCCGTGGCGAGCCCTTCGGCCATGCGCCCGATCCGAGCGGCCCGCCGCACGGGCGCGACCGGATCCGCCATCCCGGGCTCGGGCCCGGAGCGCCGCCCCGGATGGGCGAGGCCGGCGGCCCCGCGCCCGTCTTGACGCCCGCCGGCCGGCGCGCGAGATGGGCGGCATGGCCGACCCGCCGCTCCTCACGCTCGACGACATCCGCCTCGGTTTCGGCGGCCGCCCGCTGTTCGACGGCGTCGACCTCATCGTCCAGCCGGGCGAGCGCCTCGCCCTCGTCGGCCGCAACGGCTCCGGCAAGTCGACGCTCCTGCGGGTCATGGCCGGCATCGCCGCGCCCGACAGCGGCACGCGCTTCGTCAAGCCCGGCACCGCCGTCGCCTATCTGCCGCAGGACCCCGACCTCTCGGGCCACCGGACGCTCGGCGACTACGCGGCCGCCGAGCTCGAGGAGAGCGAGCGCTGGCGCGCCGAGGCGGCGATGGACGGGCTCAAGGTCTCGGCCGACGCCGAGCCCGCCCGCGCCTCGGGCGGCGAGCGCCGGCGCGCGGCGCTGGCGCGCCTCATCGCCGCCGAGCCCGACCTGATGCTGCTCGACGAGCCGACCAACCATCTCGACATCCAGGCGATCGAGTGGCTCGAGGGCTGGCTCGGCCAGGCCCGCGCCGCCTTCGTGCTGATCTCCCACGACCGCGCCTTCCTGACCGCGCTCACCCGGGCCACCCTCTGGATCGACCGCGGCGCGGTGCGGCGCAACCCGCAGGGCTTCGGCGCCTTCGAGGCGTGGCGCGACAAGGTCCTCGAGGAGGAGGCGGCCGAGCGCCACAAGCTCGACCGGCTGATCCGCGAGGAGGCGCGCTGGGCGGTCGAGGGGATCTCGGCGCGGCGCACCCGCAACCAGGGGCGCCTGCGCCGCCTCGCGAGCCTCCGCGAGGAGCGGCGCGCCCAGATCGCGCGGCCCGGCACGGCGGCGATGGCGCTCGAGAGCGCCGGCCCGTCCGGCAAGCGGGTGATCGAGGCCGAGGCCATCGCCAAGCGCTACGGCGACCGCACGATCCTGCGCCCCTTCTCGATCCGCATCGCCCGCGGCGAGCGGGTGGCCCTCGTCGGCCCGAACGGCGCCGGCAAGACCACGCTCCTCAAGATGCTGACGGGCGAGATCTCGCCCGACGAGGGACAGGTGCGGATCGGCACGGGGGTCGAGATGGCGGTGTTCGACCAGCAGCGCGAGGCGCTCGACCCCGACCGCTCGCTCTGGGAGACGCTGACCGGCGACAAGCTGATCGGCCTCAAGGGCTCGAACGACCAGGTGATGGTGCGCGGCCGCCCGCGCCACGTGGTCGCCTATCTCAAGGATTTCCTGTTCGACGAGCGCCAGGCGCGCGGGCCGGTCTCCCAGCTCTCGGGCGGCGAGCGGGCGCGGCTCCTGCTCGCGCGGATCATGGCCCGGCCCTCGAACC
>CAZWDE010000115.1:0-9421 GCA_964632555.1 uncultured Limibaculum sp. | reverse complement strand
TTCCTCGACCGCACGGGCGACGAGATCCACACCTCGATGCAGGCGGGGCCGATGGTGGCGAAGACCGCCATGAAGGGGCAGGCGTGGATCGCCGCCTACGAGGACTGGAACGTCGATGTCGGCCTCGCCTGCGGGCTCGCGGGCGTGGCGCAGATCGGCAAGGGCATGTGGGCGATGCCCGACCGGATGCAGGCGATGATGGCGGAGAAGTCGGCGCACCCGCAGGCCGGGGCCAACACCGCCTGGGTTCCCTCGCCGACCGCCGCGACGCTCCACGCCGTGCACTACCACCGGATCAACGTCGCCGAGCGCCAGCGCGCGATCGCGGCGGGTGGCCGGCGCGCGAGCCTCGACGACATCCTCAGGATTCCGCTCGCGGACGGCACCAACTGGTCGGACGCCGAGATCCAGGCCGAGCTCGACAACAACTGCCAGGGCATCCTCGGCTATGTCGTGCGCTGGGTCGACATGGGCGTCGGCTGCTCCAAGGTGCCGGACATCCACGATGTCGGCCTGATGGAGGACCGCGCGACGCTGCGCATCTCGTCGCAGCACATCGCCAACTGGCTGGAGCACGGGGTGGTGAGCCGCGAGCGCGTCGAGGCGACGCTGCGGCGCATGGCGGAGGTGGTGGACCGGCAGAACGCCGGCGATCCGGAGTATCGGCCGATGGCGCCGGGCTTCGACGGGGTGGCGTTCCTCGCGGCGCGGGATCTCGTGTTCCGCGGCACCGAGTGGCCGAACGGCTACACCGAGCCCGCGCTCCACGCGCGGCGGCTCGAGAAGAAGGCGGGGGCGCGCTGATGGCGATCTCCCTGGACACGGCGAGGGCGATGATCGCGGCCGCGTTCGCGACGGGGGCGGAGCTCGGCCTCAAGCCCCTCGCGGTGATCGTGCTCGATGCGGGCGGCCATGCCGTCGCCTTCGAGCGGCAGGACGGCGCGTCCAATCTCCGCTGGCAGATCGCGCACGGAAAGGCGCATGGCGCGCTCGGGCTCGGGATGGGCAGCCGGGCGATCCGCGCGCGCGCCGAGCGGGAGCCCGCCTTCGTCGCGGCCGTCAACGGGGCCTTCGGCGGCGCGCTGATCCCGGCACCGGGCGGCGTGCTGGTGCGCGACGGGGCGGGCGCGATCCTCGGCGCGGTCGGGATCACGGGCGACACCTCGGACAACGACGAGGCCTGCGCCGTCGCCGCGATCGCCGCGGCGGGCTTTGTCCCCGACCCGGGCTGATCCCCGTCACGCCCGTCGCCGTCGGTCGCGGTCCCCGGCCGCGGCGACCGGCGGGGCGGCCCGCGCCGGGCCGAGTGCCGATGGCGGCGGCGCGGGCGCCGTTTTGTGGCCGCACGTCCGCTCCCCGACCCCTCGGCCGGGGCGGGCGGCCCCGAGCCGGGCCGCTCGCACTCGGGGAGGTCGGGGGACGGTGCCTCGCGGATCAGGGCGCGGAGGTCACTCGGCGGGCATGAGCGCGCGGATGCCGTAGAGCCCGTCGGGGCCCTTCTCGAGCACCATCGTCGCCTCGTCGCCGGCCGACACGGCGCCGATCTCCGCGCCCTCGAGGAGCTCGAGGTCCATGGTCATCGAGGGCCAGCCGATCTCGGCGATCGGGCCGTGGGTCACGTTCACCGTGCCGCCCTCGATGCTGTTGACGGTTGCCGGGGCGCGAATGCCCTCGGACGCGCCCGGGGCGGACTGGGCGAGCGCGGGGCCCCCGACGAGGGCCGCCGCGAGGGCGAGGGCGAAGGCGGGGGCGATGCGCATGGGTCTCTCCTGTGTGCTGCGCTGGGGTCGGCCGGTCATTCGGCCGGGACGGGATCGGGGCGGCGGGGGCGGTCGGCTGCAGGCGCGTCCTCGCCCCGGCCGAGCGCGCGGCGCTTCCAGAGGACGAAGGCCGCCGGGATGACGAAGAGCGTGAGCAGCGTCGCCGTCACCATGCCGCCGATCATGGGCGCGGCGATCCGCTGCATGACCTCCGAGCCCGTGGCGTCGCCGTACATGATCGGGATCAGCCCCGCGAAGATCGTCGCGACCGTCATCACCTTGGGGCGGAGGCGCAGGCTCGCGCCCTCGAAGACGGCCGCCTCGATGTCGGCCTCGCCGAGCGTGCGGGCCTCGCCCGCGGCCTGCCGGCGGCGCTTCTCCCAGGCGAGGTTGAGGTAGAGCAGCATGACGATCGCCGTCTCGACCGCGACGCCCGCGAGCGCGATGAAGCCCACGATCACCGCGACCGACACGTCGTAGCCGAGATGCCAGATCAGCCACACGCCGCCCGCGAGCGAGACGGGCAGGGCGGCGAGGACGATCCCGACCTCGGTCGCGCGGTTGAAGGCGAGGAAGAGCATCAGCGTGATGATCGCGAGGGTGGCGGGGGCGACGAGCATGAGCCGGGCCTCGACCCGCTCGACATATTCGTACTGCCCGGACCAGGAGAGCGAGTAGCCGGGCGGCAGGGTGACGGCCTGCGCCACCGCGGCCCGCGCCTCCGCCACGTAGCCGCCGAGATCGCGCCCCGCGATGTCGATGAAGACGAAGCCGGTGGGCCGCGCATTCTCGGATCGGATCATGCCCGGGCCGTCGGCGATGCGGATCTCGGCCACGGCGCCGAGGGGGATGTGCGCGCCCGAGGGCGTGACGACGGGAAGCTCGGCCAGCCGCTCGGGGCTGTCGCGCCAGTCCCGCGGGTAGCGGAGGTTGATCGGGTAGCGCTCGAGCCCCTCGACGCTCTCCGAGACCTGCCGCCCGCCGATCGCGGTCTGCACGATCTCCTGCACCTCGGCGACCGAGAGCATGTACCGCGCCGCCCGCCCGCGGTCGATCTCCACCTCGATGTAGCGCCCGCCGACCGGGCGCTCGGCATAGGCCGAGGCCGTGCCGGGGAGGGCGGCCACGGCCTCCTCCACCTCGAGCGCGAGGCGCTCGATCACCGCGAGGTCGGGGCCCGAGATCTTCGCCCCGACGGGCGTCTTGATCCCGGTCGCGAGCATGTCGATCCGGTTCCGGATCGGCTGGATCCAGACATTGGTGACCCCCGGCACCTGCACCCGCGCGTCGAGTTCCTCGATCAGGCGGTCCATGGTCATGCCGGGGCGCCAGTCGCCGCGCGGGCGCAGGCGGATCGTCGTCTCGATCATGGTGAGCGGCGCGGGGTCGGTCGCGGTCTCCGCCCGGCCGAGCTTGCCGTGGACGGTCTCGACCTCGGGCAGCGTCGCGATCAGCCGGTCGGTCTGCTGGAGCACCTCGCGCGCCTTGCCGATCGAGACGCCGGGGTAGAGCGACGGCATGTAGAGGAGATCGCCCTCGTCGAGCGCCGGCATGAACTCGGTGCCGAGATCGCGCGCCGGCCACCACATGGAGGCGACCACGGCCGCCGCCATCGCGACGGTCGCCCAAGGCCAGGCGACGGCGGCGTCGAGGAACGGGCGGTAGAGCCAGATGCAGAGCACCGAGAGCGGATTGCGCCGCTCGGGCACGAGCCGGCCGCGGACGAAATAGCCCATGAGCACCGGCACGAGGGTCACCGACAGGATGCAGGCGGCGGCCATCGCATAGGTCTTGGTGAAGGCGAGCGGCTTGAAGAGCCGGCCCTCCTGCGCCTCGAGCACGAAGACCGGCAGGAAGCTCACCGTGATGATCGCGAGGGAGGAGAAGAGCGCGGGGCCGACCTCGGAGGCCGTCTCGCGCACGATGCGCCAGCGGTTCGCGGGGGTGATCGGCTCCTCCTCCGCGCGGCGGTGCATCGCCTCGATCATGACGATGGCCGCGTCGACCATGGCGCCGATGGCGATGGCGATGCCGCCGAGCGACATGATGTTGGCGTTGATCCCCTGCGCCCGCATCACGAGGACGGCCGCGAGGATGCCGAGGGGCAGCGTCAGCACGATCACGAGAGACGACCGCAGGTGGAGGAGGAACGCCGCGATGACGGCGATCACCACCACGGTCTCGAGCACGAGCTTCTCGGTCAGGTTGTCGATGGCCCGCTCGATCACGCCCGAGCGGTCGTAGGTGGTGACGATCTCGACGCCGTCGGGCAGGGCGGGGCGCAGCTCCTCGAGCCTGGCCTTCACCGCCTCGATGGTGGCGAGCGCGTTGCCGCCCCAGCGCATGACGACGACACCCCCCACCGCCTCGCCCTCGCCGCCAAACTCGCCGACGCCCCGGCGCATCTCCGGCCCGAGGCGGATCTCGGCGACATCGCCCAGCGTGAGCGCCGCGCCGCGGGCGTTGACCATGAGGGGGGCTGCGGCGAGGTCGTCGATCCCGTCGACATAGCCGCGGGCGCGGACCATGAACTCGGCCTCGCCCATCTCGATGACCGAGCCGCCCGACTCGCGGTTCGCGGCGCGGATGGCCTCGGCCACCTTCGTCAGCGGCACGCCGTAGGCGCGCAGCCGGTTGGGGTCCACCACCACCTGGTACTGGCGGACCATGCCGCCGATGGTGGCGACCTCCGCCACCCCCTCCACGGTCTGCAGCTCGTAGCGCAGCCACCAGTCCTGCAGGCTGCGGAGCTGGGCAAGGTCGTGGCCCCCGGTCCTGTCGATGAGCGCATACTGGAAGATCCAGCCGACGCCCGTCGCGTCCGGCCCGAGCTCGGGCGCCACGCCCTCGGGCAGCCGCGATCCCGCCTGTGCGAGATATTCGAGGACGCGCGAGCGCGCCCAGTAGAGGTCGGTGCCGTCCTCGAACACGACATAGACGTAGCTGTCGCCGAAGAAGGAGAAGCCGCGCACGTCGACCGCCCCCGGGACCGAGAGCATGGCCGTCGCGACCGGGTAGGTCACCTGGTCCTCGACCACCTGCGGCGCCTGACCGGGATAAGGGGTCTTGACGATCACCTGCACGTCCGAGAGGTCTGGGATCGCGTCCACCGGCGTCGTCCTCAGCGACCAGATCCCGCCGGCCGCCAGCATCAGCGCCAGCGCCAGCACGACGACCCGGTTGGCGAGCGACCAGCGGATGACGGCGGGGATCATGGCGCGTCCTCCACGCCGACGAGGGTGAGGGAGAAATCCGCGCCCTTGGCGATCAGCAGGCCCACCTCGCGGCCCACGGGCAGGTCGGCGCCGAGCCCGGGGGCGAGGGCGACGTCCATCGTCATGCCGGGCATCCCGATCTCCGCGAGCGGCCCGTGGGTGACGTTGGCCGTGCCCGCCGCGGGATCGACGCTGTTGATGGTGCCCGAGACGCGCATCGGCGGGGCCTTCGGCTCGGCGCCGACAAGGAGGAGGCCGCGATCGGGGTCGGTCGCGATGGTCAGCGCCGCCTCGCCGGGGGAAAGCGCGGCCGGGTCGAGGCCCTCGGCGAGCGGGAAATCCATGGTCATGCCGGGCATTCCGATCTCCGCGATGGGGCCATGGACGACGCGGGCGGTGCGGGCCGCGGCGTCGACGCTCTCGACCGTGCCGTCGACCGTGATCGGCGGCGCGGCGTGCCCGGCGGAGGCCTCCCTGGTCCACTCCGCCTCGTCCTCGGTGCGCACGCCGACGACGACGTAAAGGCCGCCCTCGCCCATCGCGAGGTCGAAAGCGACCGGCACTCCGGTCGGCACGGAGGCGGGGTCGAGCCCCGCCACGGCCATCTCCATCTGCATCGCGGGCCAGCCGAGCGCCGGGATCGGGTCGTGGCTGAGGTCGAGCTTGCCGTCCGGCGTGACGGCGTGGACCGTCCCCGTCCCCGTCGCCTCGATCCCGTCGTCGCGGCCGATCTCCGTCACGGCCAGCAGCCCGTCGGCCCCGCGCACCAGCGTGACGGCCACCGCCTCGCCGGGGCTCCAGCGGGCGAGATCGACCTCGGCCGCCACGGCGAAGCGCGTGGTCATGGCGGGCCAGTCGAGCGCGGGCATCGCCGCGTGCGCGATCTCGACCGTGCGGCGCTCGGCATCGAGGGCGACGAGCGCGCCGCGCCCGCGGACGGGCTCGGCCTCCGTCGGCGCGAACCGCATCAGGCTGCCCGAGAGCGCGCTCTCGCTGTCGATCAGGAACTGGGCCGAGGCGACGACCGTCTCGCCGGGCGCGAGGCCCTGGACGATCTCGGTCCGCCCGCCCGCGCCGAAGCTGTCGCGGAGCCCCGTTGTCACGAGTCGGGGACGGAATGTTCCCTCGCCGGTGGCAAGGATGACACGCTCGGCCCGGCCGGTGCGGATGACCGCCTCGGAGGGCACGGTCACCGCCTCGCGCGCGGCGGGCGGCACGAGCGTGACGCTCGCATACATGTTGGGGCGCAGCATTCCCTCGGCATTGTCGAAGCGCAGCCGCACCGAGAGGGTGCGCGTCACCGGGTCGAGCTCGGGATAGACGTAGTCGACCGTGCCCTCGAAGACCTGCCCGGGCAGCGGCTCGAAGCGCGCGAGCGCCGTCATGTCCGCCGAGAGCCGGCCGATATCGCGCTCGAAGACGTCGACGATCACCCAGACGCTCGAGAGATCGGTCAGCGACATCGCCCGCGTCCGCGGCTCGAGAAACATGCCCTCCGCCGCCTCGAGCCCGATCACCACGCCGTCCTGCGGGGCGTAGACGCGGATGCGCTGCGCCGGGGCGTCGGCCCCGGCCATCTCGTCGATCTGGCGCGCGCTCACGCCGAAATTGGCGAGCTTGCGCCGGGCGATCTCGATCTCGGCCCGGTCGCCGCGGCGGGTGGCGCGCATCAGCTCCGAGGAGGCGATGGTGATCTCGGGGGCGTAGAGCTCGAAGAGCAGGTCGCCCGCGCGCACCCTCTCGCCGGCCGCCCGCACCCTCAGTTTCTCGATCCAGCCCTCGACCCGCATGTGGATATGGCTGGTGGCGTGCTCGTCATAGCCCACGAAGCCCACCGTCTCGATGCGGCGCGCGACCGGCTCGACGCGGGCGAGGGCCGTGCGCACGCCGATCGCGTTGATCTCGACGGGGGAGAGGGTGACCTCCGCCGGATCGCCGGTCGGCGCCTCGCCCTCGTAGACCGGCACGAGGTCCATCCCCATCGGCGACTTGCCCGGCCCGTCGCGGCGGAAATTCGGGTCCATCGGCGCGACCCAGTAGAGGATCTCCGGGCCCGCCTCGGCCGATGCGGACGCGGAGGCCGCGCGCTTGCGCTCCAGCGCGACGCCCGCGGCGAAGCCGGCTGCAAGCAGGATGATCGTGAGGGCGGCGTATCGTCCGCGCATGGCTCACCTCCCGAGGCTCCGGTGTGCGGAGCCGCTCCGACGCGTTCGGGACGCGCAGAGGCGCGTCCGGCGACAAGCGATGGATCAGGAGATGCGCGGAGGGCGCTCGCGCCGGTCGTCCGGCGCCCCGGGCGGCGGAGCGTCGAGGCCGAAGATGCGGGGCGCCGGCGCGCCGGCCGGGGGCGTCGTCTCGACGCCGACGGCGAGATCGGCCGGGCAGCAGGCCGCCGGTCCGCAGCCGTCGCCGGCTCCCGCCATGTCCGCGCCGCCCGCCCGGTGTCCGCTCCGGGCGTCGTCGGCCGGATCGTGGGCGTGTCCGGCACCCCCCGTCATGGGGCAGTCCGCCGCCTGCGGCGCGCCGGTCGCGCGATCGATCCCAGCCGCCGCATGGGGCACGACCCCGCCCGCGGCGAGGAGACCGAGCGCGACGAGGAGCACGACCGCTCGCGCGGTCGCCCGCCTCGGCAGCTGCCTCAGCTGTGCGATCACTCCGGTCATGGCGGAACGGTACAGCGAATCGGTGCGGGAAAGCCAGCCGCTGAGCGTTGTCAGGGCGGCGTCGTCAACGTGGTGAGAACCGCCGTCGCGAGGAACACGCCGAGCATGAGCGCGGCCTCGAGGCGGATCGAGCGCGCGAGACGCGGCCCCGCGTCGGGCGCGCCCGCGGCGAGGCTCGGGACCAGCGCCGTCCGGTGCCGCGCCGCGAGCCCGAGGACGCCGAGCACGAGCAGCATCTTGACCCCCAGCGTGACACCGTAGGCCGTGCCGACCAGCGCACCGGGCGACCCGACGAGAAACGCCGCGACGACGACGCCCGCCAGGACGAGCACGCCCACGGCCGCCATCGCGATCCTCCCGAACCTCTCGGCGAGCGCCGCGGCCTCGGCCGCGGGCAACCGCCGCGCCGCGACGCCGAGCGGCCAGAGCGACCCGGCCCAGAAGAGGACCGCGAGCAGATGCACCCCGAGCGCCGCTTGCAGCAGCGCGCTGTCGCTCGTGTGGCCGACAAGCGAGAACGACCACACCACCGCCGCCGCCCCGGCGATGCCCGCCCCGAGGCGCCACGCCGCCGCCCCGACGAGCGCCGCGACGAGCAGCGCCGCCCCGGCGGCGCGGAGCGCGGTGCTCTCGCCCCACCGGCTCTCGATCACGAAGCCGAGCATCGCCGGATCCGCCATCCCGGACAGGCCGCGTCCCGCGAGCAGCCCGGCCTGCAGCGCGACGAGCCCGAGGCTCGCGACGCAGACGAGCAGGGCCCCCGCGACGACGGTCCGCGCCGAGGCGCCGGGCCCTGGCCCCAGCGTCAGGCGGTGGAGCATGCCCCCGGCCGCGAGCGCCGCGCCGGCATAGAGGGCGAGCTTGGCGAGCACGATCGCAGCCGCCCAGCCGTCGAGCGGCATCATCGCCGGCCTTCCCGACGCGGGATCACTCGATCTCGAAGGAAAACGCGCCGCTCATCACGTGCCCGTCCTCGGCCATGCCGCGCCATTCGACCCGGTAGCTGCCGGCGGACAGCTCCGGCACCGCGAACTCGTGCCGCGCCGCGCCGGCCGCCGGGACCGCCAGATCCGCATCGGTCCCCGGCCCGGAGAGCGCCACAGAGACCAGCCGGACCGGGTCGGCGAATTCGAGGCGGATCGCCGGGGGCGCGGCCTCCAGCACGGCGCCGTCGGACGGCGCGGTCTGTTTCAGCGGCGAATGCGCCGCCGCCGCCGGGCCGAGCATCAGTGCCGCGAGGACACCCGTTCTCCATTTCACCATTCCGACCTCCGCATGGACGGCGACGCGGCCCCTCGGGCCGCGTCGGGACGCCACCAGACGTTATTAGGGCGGCGGTCCCGTGCCCGCCACCGGCGCCGGCGCGGTCGGCGGATCGGGCCGAGGCCCGCCGAAGCGCAGACGGCGCCCGTCGTTGGCCGGCTGAACACGGGCCGGCATGTCGGGGCGCGGATGCGCGCGTCCCGCGCGACCGCAGGCTGCGGGAGCGTCGCCGATGCCGCCGATGGCGGGTCGGTCCGCGAGCCCGGCCTCCAAGGATCGTGCGGCGAGCGGCCGAAAACCGTCCGGCGCGGTCACACCCGGTGCATTCGGCGCCGGTTTGGCGCGTGGAGCGCGACATCGCCCGTCGGCGTCGCGAGGGCTCCCCGGCTGGGCGATGTTGGCGCCGCTTGACGGACTTCACGCTCCGGAATACCCCTCGAAGGGTCGCGGGCGTAGTTCAGTGGTAGAACGTCAGCTTCCCAAGCTGAATGTCGTCGGTTCGATCCCGATCGCCCGCTCC
>CAZWDE010000114.1:0-9422 GCA_964632555.1 uncultured Limibaculum sp. | reverse complement strand
GCCTTCGAGACCGCCTTCTTCGCGCCCACGGGCGAGGAGGCGCCGCTGAACGCGGTGCTGCATTTCGAGAGCGCGACCGAGGGGGCGAGCAGCGAGACGCTGCAGTGGCGCCCGCCCGTCACGGTGATCCCGCTGCCCGCCGCCGGCTGGATGCTGCTCGGGGCCATCGGCGGGCTCGGCGTCCTCGGCGCACGGCGGCGCCGCGCCACGGCCTGAGCCACCGCTGACGCAACGGACCGACCGGGCCGTCGGCGGAGATCGCCGGCGGCCCCTCGCGGACCGGCGCCGCTACTCGGCGGGCTGAAGGGCGGGGCCGAGCGTCGTTTCGCGCCCGGGCTCGGGGTGACGCGGCACGGCGAAGGCCAGCACGAGCGAGGCGAGCGCCAGCGCCGCCGCCAGCGCGAAGACCCCCTCGGGCGCGGCCAGCCACAGAAGCCCCAAGGGCGCCGGCAGCGTCACCGCCGCGATGTGGTTGATCGTGAAGGCGACCGCCGCCGTCGGCGCCTGGTCGGCCGGATCCGCGATCTTCTGGAAATAGGTCTTGTGCGCGATCGCGAGCGCGAACAGCAGGTGGTCGATCACGTAGAGCGCCATGGCGAGCCAGAGCCCCCAGTCGAAGACGTAGAGCCCGGCATAGAGCGCGAAGACGCCGAAGAGCCCGACATACTCGACGATCAGCGCCGCGCGCTCGCCGAAGACCCGGATCATCCGCCCGGCGAGCGGCGCGAAGAGGATCGTCGCCACGTAGTTCGCCAGCATGAGCCCGGTGATCTCGTGCAGCGCGAGCCCGAACTTCTCCACCATCATGAACGGCGCGAAGACCACGAAGATCTGCCGCCGCGCGCCGCCGATGAAGACGAGCGCGTAGTAGAGCCAGTAGCGCGGGCGCAGCACCATCTTGCGGTGCTGCACCACCGGCGCCTCGAAGGTGGGGAAGAGCGCCCAGGCCGCGAGCGCGAGCGCGGCGCAGGCGCCGCCGCCCGCCCAGTAGAGCGCCGAGTAGCCCCAGCCGAGCGCCTCGGAGGCGAGGATGATCCCGACGAAGACCGCGAGCGAGCCGGCCGAGCCCGCCGAGACGATCCAGCCGATCGTCTGCGGCGCGCGCGCCTTGTCGAGCCACTGGAGCTGCAGCGACTGGTTGACCGTCTCGTAATAGTGAAAGCCCACCGACGAGATCATCGTCGTCGCGATCAGCCCCCAGAAGGACGGGAACTCCGCCACCACGGCGGTGCCGAGCCCGAGCGCGACGAGCGAGAGGACCGCGAGCCGCTGCTCGTGGACGAGGAACAGGAGCCAGATCACGAGGAAGGCGAGAAAGCCCGGGATCTCGCGCGCCACGTGCAGCACGCCGATGTCGAGCCCGTCGAACGCCGCCGCCTCGACGACGAAGTTGTTGAGGAGCGCCATCCAGGTCGCGAAGGCGAGCGGCGAGGCCACCGCCATCAGCATCAGCAGCGCCTCGGGGCGGCGCCAGAGCGGGAGGCGCGCGGCCTCGGCGATGGGCAGGGAGGGCATCGGCGTTCCTTTCGGGGGCGGACATAGCCCGGCGCGGGGCCGCGCGCCAGCGCCGCCGGCCACGCCTGACCTCGATCAAGGCGGCGCCTGTCATATCATGTCATTCGAATGCGATGATTCGTTGTGAGGAGGCCGTGCATGGACGTCGCCGCCATGGCCGAGTGGCTGTTCGGGCGCCTCGGGGAGGCCGAGACGGTCGCGCTCGCGGGCCTCGCCGTCGGGCTCGTCTTCGGCGTGTCGGCGCAGCGGAGCCGGTTCTGCCTGCGCGCCGGCGTGGTGGAGTTCGCCCGCGGCCGCCTCGGGCCGCGGCTTGCGGTGTGGCTGCTCTGCTTCTCGACGGCCGTCGTCTGGACGCAGGGGCTCGTGCTCGCGGGCCTGCTCGATCTCGGCGAGTCGCGGTGGCTGGCGCAGCCGGCCTCGCTCTCCGGCGCGGTGATCGGCGGGGTGCTGTTCGGCGCGGGCATGGTGCTCGCGCGGGGCTGCCCCGGGCGGCTGCTCGTGCTGGGCGCCACCGGCAACCTGCGCGCGATCCTCTCGGGGCTCGTCTTCGCCGTGGCCGCGCAGGTCTCGCTCCGCGGGCTCGCCGCGCCGCTCCGGGGCGATCTCGCGGCGCTCCGGACGACGGAGGGCGCGAACCCCGAGATCGGGGCGCTCGCCGGCCTGCCCGCCTGGTCGGGCCTCGCGCTCGGGCTCGCGGTCGCCGCCGTCGCGCTGGCGCTGGCCGCGCGCAACCGCGTCTCGCTCGGCACCCTGGTGTTCGGCTCCGGCGTCGGCTTCGCCGCGGCCGCGGGCTGGTGGCTCACCTATGAGCTCAGCCGGCTCACCTTCGAGCCGACGGCGGTCGAGAGCCTCACCTTCTCCGGCCCCTCGGCCGACACGCTGATGTTCGTGCTCACCCCCGACGCCGGCCTCGACTTCGACATCGGCCTCGTGCCCGGGGTCTTCCTCGGGGCGTTCCTCGCCGCGGCCCTCGCGCGCGAGCTGCGCTGGGAGGGGTGGTCGGGCGCGCAGTCGATGCACCGCTACCTGATCGGCGCGGCGGCCATGGGCTTCGGCGCCATGCTCGCGGGCGGCTGCTCGATCGGGGCGGGCGTCACCGGCGCCTCGAGCCTCGCCCTGACCGCCTGGGTCGCGCTGACCGCGATGTGGGCGGGCGGCGCGCTCACCGATCTCGCGCTCGACCAGCGGCGGGGCGCGGCGGCCGAGACCGTGACCGGATAGCCGCGCCGCCGGGCCGCGCGCCCCTCGGCCCGCACCGGACCCGGGAAGTCTGGTATCCTCTCCGCGGGGCGATCGGGGCCGGGGCGATTCCATCGGCCGGGCCGCGGCCCCGCGTCCGGCGGCCCCGCGCCGCTCCAGACCGGAGAGAGCCGATGCGTCGTCCCGCCCTGCTGTCCGCGCTCCTCGCGCTCTGCCTGTTCGGCCTGCCCGCGGCGGCGCAGGAGACCCCCGCCCCGGCCGCCGAGGCCGAGCCCGCGCTCCTCACGCTCGACGACATCCGCAGCGGCCAGCTGATGCTGCGCACCGACCGGCCGGGCGCCTATGTCGCCGCGCCGCTGGTCTCGACCCGGATCGACATCGCCGTCACCGGCACCATCGCGCGCGCCACGGTCACGCAGCGCTTTATCAACGCCTCCGACCGCTGGGTGGAGGGCGTCTACGCCTTCCCGCTGCCCGAGGACGCGGCGGTCGACACGCTCAGGATGCGCATCGGCGACCGCTTCATCGAGGGCGAGATCCGCGAGCGCGAGGAGGCGCGCGAGATCTACGAGGAGGCGAAGGAGGCCGGCCAGAAGGCCGCGCTCGTCGAGCAGGAGCGGCCGAACCTCTTCACCAACTCGGTCGCCAACATCGGCCCCGGCGAGGTGGTCGTCGCGCAGATCGGCTTCCAGCAGTCCCTCGCGCCCCGGGACGGCGAGTGGGAGCTCCGGATGCCGCTCGTCGCCGCGCCGCGCTACAACCCGCGCCCCGTGGTGCAGCCGGTGCGCTTCGGCGAGGACGGCTGGGCGGTCGACGATCCCGTGCCCGACCGCGAGCGGGTCTCGCCGCCCGTCGCCGACCCGCGCGACGCCGAGAACGGCGCGATCCGCAACCCCGTGGAGCTCGCCGTCGACCTCGCGCCCGGCTTCCCGCTCGCCACCATCGAGGCGCCGTTTCACGAGGTGCGCGTCGAGGAGCCCGAGCCCGGCCGCGCCCGCGTCGAGCTCACGGGCCCCGTGCCGGCCGACCGCGACTTCGTGCTGCGCTGGATCGCCGATCTCGCCGAGCCGCAGGCCGCGCTCTTCGCCGAGGCGGCGGAGGGCCGCGAGCATCGGATGCTCATGCTCTCGGCCCCCGATCTCGGCGAGGCGGCGGAGATCGGGCCCCGCGAGGTGATCTTCGTGCAGGACGTCTCGGGCTCGATGTCGGGCGGCTCGATCGAGCAGGCGCGCGCCGGGCTCGAGCGCGCGATCCGCCGGCTGCGCCCGGAGGACACGTTCAACCTCGTGATCTTCAACGACCGCTTCGGCGTGATGTCGGACCGCCCGCTGCCGGCGACCGAGGAGAACATCGAGCAGGCGGCGCAGTCGGTGCGCGAGCTCGAGGCCGAGGGCGGCACCGAGATGCTGCCGGCGCTCGACTTCGCGCTCTCCGGGCAGGCCCCCGAGGGTCGGCTCCGCCAGGTGATCTTCCTCACCGACGGCGCCGTCGGCAACGAGGCGGAGATGCTCGCCCTCATCGACGAGAAGCTCGGCGAGACGCGGCTCTTCACCGTGGGCATCGGCTCGGCGCCCAACAGCTACTTCATGACGCGCGCGGCGGAGGTCGGCCGCGGCGCCCATGTCTACATCGGCGATCTCTCCGAGGTGGCGGCGCGGATGGACGCGCTCTTCGAGAAGATCGAGCGCCCGGCGATCACCGATCTCGCGCTCGCCCTGCCCGAGGGCGTGGCGGCCGAGACCTATCCCGATCCCCTGCCCGATCTCTACGCGGGCGACCCGCTGACGGTCGCGATGGCGGCCGAGAGCGCGGAGGGCGAGGCCGTGCTCTCGGGCGTGCGCGCCGGACAGCCCTGGGAGGCGCGGATCGCGCTCGGCGAGGCGGCCGAGCGCCCGGGCGTCGCCAAGCTCTACGCCCGGCGCAAGATCGCAGCGCTCGAGGCGGAGCGGCTGAGCCCCGCGACCGACGCCGAGGGGCTCGGCCGGCTCGACGCCCGGATCCTCGACACCGCGCTCGACTACGGGCTCGTCTCGCGGCTGACCTCGCTCGTGGCGGTCGACGTCACGCCCGCGCGGCCCGAGGGCGAGGCGCTCGCGCGCACCGAGGTGCCGCTCAACCTGCCCGAGGGGTGGGACCGCGACGCCTTCTTCTTCGAGGCGCCGACGGGGCCGTTCCCGGGCTTCGACCGGGCCAGCCTCGAGCGCCTCGCGCCGCAGACGACCGACCCCGCGCCGCAGGCGGTGCCGCTGCCCAAGGGCGCGCTCGGCTGGCAGGCGCGGCTCCTGCTCGGCCTCGCGCTGCTGGCGCTCGGCGCGCTCCTTCTCGGCGCGGCGCGGCGGAGACCCGCGTGAGGCGGCGCGCGCTCGCGGTTCTCGGGGCCGGGCTCGTGGCGCTCGGCGGCTGGCAGGCGGCGAGCGGGGCCGCCGGGCCGGCCAAGGCGCTGATCGGTCAATGGTTGCTCGACGCGGCGTGGGAGCGGACGCGGGCGAGCGGCCGGCCCGCCCGGCCGTGGGGCTGGGCCGACGTCGCGCCGGTCGCGCGGATCGCGGCGCCGCGGATCGGCGCCTCGGCGGTCGTGCTCGGCGACGCCTCGGGCGAGGCCATGGCCTGGGGACCGGGCCATGTGCCCGGCACGGCCGCTCCCGGCGCGCCCGGGCTCTCGGCGATCGCCGGGCACCGCGACAGCCACCTCGCATTCCTCGCCGATCTCCGCCCGGGCGACCGGCTGGTGCTCGAGACCGCGGGGGGCCGGGTCGATTACCGCGTCTCGCACGGGGTGGTGGTCGACAGCCGCGCCTGGCGGCTGCCCACGACGCAGGCAGGCGTGCCGCGGCTCGCCCTCGTCACCTGCTGGCCGTTCGACGGGGCGTTCGACGGCCCGCTCCGCTTCGTGCTCTACGCCGAGCCCGTCCCGGCCGCCGCCTGAGCGGCCGGCCGATCAGTTCTGCGCGTAGTACTCGACGACGAGGTTGGGCTCCATCACCGCCGCGTAGGGGATCTCGGCCAGCGCCGGCACCCGCACGAAGCGCGCGGTCATCTTGTTGTGGTCGACCTCGAGATAATCGGGCACGTCGCGCTCGGCCGACTGCGCGGCGTCGAGCACCAGCGCCATCTGCCTGGCCTTCTCGCCGAGCGTGATCTCGTCGTCGACGCTGACGCGGTAGCTCGGGATGTTGACCCGGCGCCCGTTCACCCGGACATGGCCGTGATTGACGAACTGGCGCGCGGCGAAGACCGTCGGCACGAACTTGGCACGGTAGACCACGGCGTCGAGCCGTTGCTCGAGAAGTCCGACCAGCAGCTCGCCGGTGTCGCCCCGGCGCCGTTCGGCCTCGGCATAGATGCGGCGGAACTGCTTCTCGGTCAGGTCGCCGTAATAGCCCTTCAGCTTCTGCTTCATGCGCAGCTGCAGGCCGAAGTCCGACATCTTGCCCTTGCGGCGCTGGCCGTGCTGACCGGGGCCGTATTCGCGGCGGTTGACCGGGGATTTCGGGCGGCCCCAGATGTTCTCGCCCATCCGGCGGTCGATCTTGTATTTCGCGGACGTCCGCTTCGTCATGCGTGCACCTCTGGCGCAAAGGTTGGCGCGCCCCTCCTCTGCCCTTGCGGGACGACAGGCCGGTGTCCGAGACCCCGGCCGCGGGGCGCCACGGGCGGCCTTCCAGCCGCGGAGAGGGTCTGATAGTCCCGTCGGCGAGGGGCTGTCAACGCGCCGGAGGAGCCGATGATCGCGATCATCTTCGAGGTCGAGCCCGCCGACGGGCAGATGGAGCACTATCTCGACCACGCCGCCCGTCTCCGCCCGATGCTCGAGGAGATGGAGGGCTTCGTCTCGGTCGAACGCTTCGAGAGCCTGACCAACCCCGGCAAGCTCCTCTCGCTGTCGGTCTGGCGCGACGAGGCGGCGGTCGCGGCGTGGCGCAACCACACGGTGCACCGGCGCTACCAGGCGATGGGGCGGGACGGGCTCTTCGCCGGCTACCGGCTCCGCGTGGCCGGCATCATCCGCGACTACGGGATGCACGAGCGCGACGAGGCGCCCGCGGACAGCCGGGCCGTCTTCGTCTGACCCCCGCGGGGCTCGCCCGGTCAGGGCATCTCGGCGGCCTGGTGCGCGGTCATGCGCCAGTCGCCGTCCTCGAGGCGGTAGAGGTTGACCGCCATCAGCGCCACCCCGTCGAGCCGCTCGACGCAGAGCACGAGCGCCGTCCCCCCGGTCAGCACCGCGTGGGGCTCCTCGCAGAGGATCGCGAGCGGGGGGCGCACCGAGAGGATCAGGCGCCAGCTCTCCATCACCGCCTCGCGGCCGACGAGCATGGCCCGCCCGGGATGGGCGCAGCGCACCGGCGCCCGGCGCGCCCAGAGGCGGTCCATGGCCTCGGCGTCGCCCTGCCGCATCGCCCGGTAGAAGGCCTCGTTCGCCCTCAGGATCGCGCGCTCGCGGACCGACATGCGCTCCCCCCGTCCAGCTCCGGGCGGACCATGGCACCCGCCCCCCGGCGGCGCAAGCCGCGCTGCCCTCAGGTGAGGGTGAGTTCCGCCACGCCGAGCGGCACCGAGAAGCGCTCGCACCAGATCCACACCTCGGTGTAGTCGCCGATGTCGAGGTCGGGGCGCAGCGCGTAGGCCTGCCGGCCCGCATTGGCGCGCAGCGGCGAGAGCAGCGTGCCGGCGACGAAGCCGTCGTTGCCGAGGCCGACCCGCGGGTCCGGCGCGCCGTCGAAGGCGAAGTCGTCCTCGAGCTCGATCACCCAGCGCCCGCCGGTGCGCACGACCCGGGCATGGCCCGTGGTCACGTGGTCCGAGCGGCCCTCGAACGCCCCGCGGGCGGTGACGAGCGCGTCCGGGCCGATCTGCGGCTCGCTGGGCGTCGCGACCGGCGGGCCGCCCGGCGCGGGGGCGCAGCCGGCGGCGGCGAGCGCGACCGGCGCGAGGCCGAGCAGGCGGAGGGCGTGGCGGCGGGTGGCGAGCGTCGTCATCGGCGGTCCTTTCCGGTCGGGTCTCGCGTTCGGGCGCAGGCCTCGGCACCATAGACCAGCCGGCGGGCGGGCGCAGGGTGTCGGCCGCGCGCCTGACGCGGACGTGGCCGGATGTGACCGGGCCGACCGGGAGGGGACGATGGCGCGCTATGCGGTGATCGGCTGGGGCTCTCTGATCTGGGATCTCGACGATCTCGCCGGGAAGGTGGAGGGCGGCTGGGCGATGGGCGCGGGGCCCGCGCTGCCGCTCGAATTCGCCCGCGTGAGCGCGAAGCGCCGCCACGCCCTCACGGTGATCGTCGAGGAGGCGCATGGCGCGCCCTGCCCCACCCACGCCATCGCCTCGACGCGCGACCGGATCGAGGCGGCGGCGGCGGATCTGGCGGCGCGCGAGCGGGCGCCGGCCGCGCGGATCGGCGCGGTCTGCCGGGCCACGGGCGCGCGGCGGGCGAGCGCGCCCGGCATCGTCGAGCGCGTCGCCGACTGGTGCGCGGCCGAGGGCTGGACCGGCGCCGTGTGGACCGATCTGCCCGGCAACTTCGCCGAGATCACCGGGCGGCCCTTCGGGCTCGATACGGCGCGGGCCTATCTGCGCGAGCTGCCAGAGCGCGGTCTCGACGAGGCGGTCCGCTACATCGAGAGCGCGCCCGCGGCGACCGACACCCCGCTGCGCCGCCGGCTCGCCGCCGATCCGTGGTGGCGCGCCGAGCGGGCGCGCCGCGGCCACGGCTAGGCCGGGCCGGCGCCGATCACGAGCCAGATCGCCGAGAGCGCCAGCAGCCCGCCCATCGCGGCGTTGAAGAGCCGCAGGCGCCGGCCGGTGCCGAGAAGGCGCGACAGCGCCGCGCCGAACCCGCTCCAGCCCTGCGAGGAGGTGACGCCGGCGAGGACGAAGACGCCCGCCGCCGCGGCGGCCTCGAGCACCGGGGCGGCGCCCGAGGCGTAGGTCGCGGCGACGCCGATCGCGAGCAGCCACGCCTTCGGGTTGACCCACTGGAAGGCCGCCGCCTCGAGGAAGCTCAGGGGGCGCGACCGGCGCGCGCCGCGGCCGGCCGCCGAGGCCGTGGCGATCCGCCAGGCGAGCCAGAGCATCACGGCGCAGCCCGCCCAGGTGAGCGCCGCGCGGAAGGCGGGGGAGGACTGGAACACCTCGCCGAGGCCGAGCGCGATCAGGAAGAGCATCGCCGGGAAGCCGAGCGCGACGCCCATGGCGTGCGGCAGGGTGCGCCGCCAGCCGAAGGTCGCGCCCGAGGCGGCGAGCATCATGTTGTTCGGGCCCGGCGTCCAGGTTCCGGCGAAGGCGAAGCCGGCGAGGGCGAGGATCTGGTCGAGCGTCATGGGCGGCCCCCGGGATCGTCGGCTCGGCGGATTTTGTGTCAGTCTTGTTGACCTTTCTCTGCAAGGTCGTCGATCAGGGCCGGATCATGGATCATCAGGGCGCTGAGATTGAACCGCTGGGCGGCCTCCAGCTGCTCGCGGGTCTCCGCCTCACGCCAGTTCTTCATCGCCGGCCGCTGCAACGCCCAAAGCCCGAGACGATTGAAGGCGATGACGATGAGCTGGCGCATTCCATCGCGCGCGAAACGCGGCATGTGACTGGCGATCACCGAGCCGAACGCTGGCTCGGACTCCGCCGCGATTCAGACCACGGCGGACTGGGACGAGGCCAACGAGGAGTGGGTGCTCAACGGCACGAAGATCTTCTGCACCGCTGGTGAGGGCGCAGCG
>CAZWDE010000113.1:0-9456 GCA_964632555.1 uncultured Limibaculum sp. | reverse complement strand
TCGCCGCGATCGGGCAGACGAACCTCAAGCGGCTGATGGCCTATTCCTCGATCGGGCATATGGGCTTCGCGCTGGTCGGCCTCGCGGCCGGCACCGTCGAGGGCGCGCAGGCGCTGATGCTCTACCTCGCGATCTACGTCGTGATGACCATCGGCGTCTTCGCCTTCATCCTCGCGATGGAGCGCGACGGCAAGCCGGTGGTGCAGATCGGCGACCTCGCCGGGCTCGCCCAGGCCAAGCCCGCCCAGGCGCTCGCGCTCGCGGTGCTGATGTTCTCGCTGGCCGGCCTGCCCCCGCTCGTCGGCTTCTTCGCCAAGTTCTTCGCCTTCAAGGCGGCGGTCGACGCGGGCCTCGCCCCGCTGGCCATCGCGGGGGCGGTGGCGAGCGTGATCGCCGCCTACTACTACCTGAACATCGTGCGGCTGATGTATCTCGCCGAGCCGGACCGCCCGCTCGACCTGCGGCCCGACGTGCCCGGGCAGGTCGCCTTCGCGGTGGCGGCGGTCCTCATGGCGATGGGGTGGCTGCCCTTCGTCGGCGGCTTCGGGCTGACCGACGCGACCCTCGGCGCGGCGCAGGCGCTCGTCCGGTGACCGGGCGGTGACCGCGCCGCCCTGGCCCGACGGCGTCGGGCGGATCGTCCTCGACACGGTCGACAGCACCAACGCGGAGGCCGCGCGGCGGGCCGCCGCCGGAGAGGCGGGCCCGGTCTGGATCATGGCCCGCCGGCAGACGGCGGGGCGTGGCCGGCTCGGGCGGGTCTGGGCGAGCCCCGAGGGCAATCTGGCGGCGACGCTCCTCCTCCGGCCCGCGCTCGCGCCGGGCGCGGCCGCGCAGCTCTCCTTCGTCGCCTGCCTCGCCGCGGCCGACCTGCTCGCCGCGCTCGCCCCAGAAGCCCGCGTCGGCCTCAAATGGCCGAACGATCCGCTGCTCAACGGGCGCAAGGCCGCGGGGGTGCTGCTCGAGAGCGCCGGCGCCGGCGCCCGGCTCGACCGCATGGCCGTCGGCGTCGGCGTCAATCTCGCCGCCCCGCCCGAGCCCTCGGCGCTCCGCCCCGGCGGCACGCCGGCCACCGACGTTCTCGCCGAGGGCGGGCGCGCCGCGCCGCCCGAGGAGGCGCTGGCGATCCTCGCGGCCGCCTTCGCCCGATGGCAGGGCCGTCACGCGCGCGACGGCTTCGCGCCGATCCGGGCGGCGTGGCTCGCCCGCGCCGAGGGCCTCGGCCGCCCGGTGGCGGCCCGCGCCGGGAGCGAGACCGTGCGCGGCACCTTCGAGGATATGGACGACACGGGCCGCCTCGTTCTATGGGATGGCGCCCGGCACCGGCGCATCGCGGCGGCCGACCTCATCCTCCAGGAGTGAGCCCAGCCCATGTTGCTCGCGATCGACGTCGGCAACACGAACACCGTCTTCGCGCTGCACGACGGCGACGGGTTCGTGGCGTCGTGGCGTTGCAACACCGAGAGCGTGCGCACGGCCGACCAGTACTTCGTCTGGCTCAACCAGCTGATGCGCCATGGCGGGCACGATCCCGCGGACATCGAGGCGGTGGTGATCTCCAACGTGGCGCCGGCCGTGCTGTTCAACCTCCGCGTGCTCTGCGACCGCTATTTCCACAGCCGGCCCCTGGTGGTCGGGAAGGAGGGCTGCAAGCTGCCGGTCGAGGTGCGGGTCGACCACCCGGCCGAGGTGGGCGCCGACCGGCTGGTCAACACGGTCGCGGCCTTTCGCACCTACGGCCCCGATCTCATCGTTGTCGATTTCGGAACCGCCACCACATTCGACGTGGTGGACACGGACGGCGCCTATGTGGGCGGGGTGATCGCCCCCGGCATCAACCTGTCGCTGCAGGCGCTGCACGACGCCGCCGCGCACCTGCCGCACATCGACGTCACGCGGCCGCAGCGCGTCGTCGGGACCAACACGGTGCAGTGCATGCAGTCCGGCATCTACTGGGGCTATGTCGGGCTGATCGAGGGGCTCTGCGCGCGCATCGCGGGCGAGCGCGACCGGACGATGACGGCGATCGCCACCGGCGGCCTCGCGCCCCTTTTCGCGCGCGGCACGGCCGCGATCGCCCATGTCGACGAGGACCTGACGATGCGGGGGCTCGTGATGATCCACCGCTACAACACGACGGGACAGTATGGCTGACAAACTTCCGGCCGAGCTTCTCTACGCGCCGCTCGGCGGCGCCGGCGAGATCGGCATGAACTGCTATCTCTACGGGCTCGGCCAGGGCGCGGACGGGGAATGGATCGTGGTCGATTTCGGGATCGGCTTCGGCGACATGGAGACGGCGCCGGGCGTCGAGCTCGTGCTGCCCGACATCCGCTTCCTGCGCGAGCAGGCGCGCCGGGTGAGGGGGCTCTTCCTCACCCACGCGCACGAGGACCATATCGGCGCGATCCCGCATCTCTGGGCCGAGATCGGCGCGCCGATCTACGCCCGCCGCTTCACCGCCGAGGTGGTGCGCCGCAAGCTCGAGGAGGCCGGGCTCGACACCCGCGTGATCCGCGAGGTGGAGGTGGGCGAGCCGGTCGCGGCGGGCGGCTTCGAGGTGCGCTTCCTGCCGATCACGCATTCGATCCCGGAGGCGTCGATGCTCGCGATCCGCACGCCGCTCGGCACGGTCGTGCATTCCGGCGACTTCAAGCTCGATCCCGATCCGCAGCTCGGCGAGCCCTACGACCTCGCGCCCTTCGAGGCGCTCGGGGCGGAGGGGGTGCTCGCGCTCGCCTGCGACTCGACCAACGTCTTCCTCGCCGGCGCGGCCGGCTCCGAGGCCGAGATCACGCCCAATCTCCGGCGCGTCATCGCCAACGCGCCCGGCGCCGTGGCGGCCACCTCCTTCGCCTCCAACGTCGCGCGGCTGCACACGCTGGCGGTCGCGGCGCGCGACGTGGGCCGCTCGATCTGCGTGGTCGGCCGGGCGATGCGGCGGATGATCGAGGTCGCCGTCGAGACCGGCCAGCTGCGCGACTTCCCGACCGTGGTCTCGGAGGAGGACGCGGCCGACATTCCGGACGAGAACCTCTTCTACCTCGTCACCGGCAGCCAGGGCGAGGCGCGGGCGGCGCTGGCGCGCATCGCGTCGGGCACCCACCCGACCGTCAAGCTCGGCGAGGGCGACACGGTGCTCTTCTCCTCGAAGACCATCCCGGGCAACGAGGCGGGCATCTACCGGCTCTACAACAAGCTCTCCGAGCGCGGCGTGCGGGTGATCGACGGCGACATGGAGCGCATCCACGTCTCGGGCCACGCGCGGCGCGACGACCTGCAGCGCGTCTACGCCGCGCTCCGCCCGCGGGTCGCGGTGCCGATCCACGGCGAGCACCGACATCTCGTCGAGCACCGGAAATGGGCGGCCGAGTGGGGCGCGAGCCACGCCGTGGTGGCGCCCAACGGCTCGGTGGTGCGGCTCGACGGCAACCGCCCGGGCGTGATCGACGAGATCCCGGCCGGTCGCGTCTATCTCGACGGCGAGACCCATGTCGGCGCGCTCGACGGCGTCATCCGCGATCGCCTGAAGCTCGCGCGGCAGGGCCATGTGGTCGTCGCCGTGGTGGTCGACGAGGAGGGCGAGCTTCTCGCCGACCCCGAGGTGCGCGTCGTCGGCGGCCCGCAGGAGGCGGAGGGCTGGCCCGCACCGCTCGACGAGATGATCGCCGAGGCGATCGACGACGCGATCGAGGACAGCCCGCGCAAGGCGCTGCGCACCGACACCGCCGTCGAGGATCTGGTCGCCAAGGCGGCGCGGCGCGTGGCGGTCCGCCACTGGGGCAAGAAGCCCGTCGTCACCGCGCTCGTCACCCGCCTCGAGGAGGAGTGACGGGCGCCGCACAGGCGGGGCCGGGCCCGACGGCGGACACGGCGAGGCGACCGTGTCGACAGGCCGGGCGGCGGCCTCAGGCGGCCTTCGACTCGGATTTGGTCTCGGCGATCTCGACCTCGACGGCGGTTTCCGCATCGTCGCGGTCGCTCTCGGTCTCGCTCGTCCGGGCCGCCTTGGAGGACTTGCGCGCGGGGGTCTTCTTGATCTTGACCTCGCGCAGCAGGAACGCCGGCACATGGTCGCCGAGCCCGACCACCGGCTGCCCGCCGTCGCGCCCGCGGCCGCCGCGGCCGCGCCCGCCGCGATCGCTCCGCGGCTCGCCGCCCTCGCTCTTCTCGGGACGGCTCTCGGCCTTCTCCTTGCGGCCGCCGCCGCGCCTGCGGTCCTCGCGCCCCTCGGCCTCGGCGCGCTCGGCCTTGCGCGGCGCCGGCGCCGCCTCGGGCGCCTCGGCCTTCGGGATCGGCCCGCCGAGCATCTCCTCGATCTTCTCGAGATACTTCCGGTCCGACGGCGCGCAGATCGTGATCGCGGTGCCCGACCGCCCGGCGCGGCCGGTGCGCCCGATGCGGTGCACGTAATCCTCGGGATGCGTCGGCACGTCGAAGTTGATGACGTGGCTCACATTCGGGATGTCGAGCCCGCGGGCGGCGACGTCGGACGCCACGAGGAGCTTGATCTGCCCGTCGCGGAAGCCGTTGAGCGTCGCCATCCGCACCGACTGGTCGAGATCGCCGTGGATCGCGCCGGCGTTGAAGCCGTGCCGGTCGAGCGACTTCTGCAGCACGCCGACGTCGCGCTTGCGGTTGCAGAAGATGATCGCGTTGGTGAGCGCCTCGCCCTCGGCCCGGATCAGGCTGCGCAGGCAGTCGCGCTTCTCCTTGTCGGCGCGGTCCTTGGCCGAGGGCTGGAAGGCAACGGCGCGCTGCGCGACGGTCTCGGCCGCGGTCGCCTGTCGCGCGACCTCGACGCGCTCGGGATTGTGCAGGAAGGTGTCGGTGATCCGGGTGATCTCGGGCGCCATGGTGGCCGAGAAGAAGAGGGTCTGCCGGGTGAACGGCGTCAGGCCGAAGATGCGCTCGATGTCGGGGATGAACCCCATGTCGAGCATGCGGTCGGCCTCGTCGACCACCATGATCTGGATGCCGGTGAGCATCAGCTTGCCGCGCTCGAAATGGTCGAGCAGCCGCCCCGGCGTGGCGATCAGCACGTCGACGCCGCGGTCGATCAGCTTGTCCTGCTGGTTGAAGTTGACCCCGCCGATCAGCAGCGCCATCGAGAGCTTGTGATACTTGCCGTATTTCTCGAAGTTCTCGGAGACCTGCGCGGCGAGCTCGCGCGTCGGGCAGAGGATCAGCGAGCGCGGCATCCGCGCCCGCGCCCGTCCCTTGGCGAGCAGGTGGATCATCGGCAGCGTGAAGGAGGCGGTCTTGCCGGTTCCCGTCTGGGCGATGCCGAGGACGTCGCGCCCCTTGAGCGCGTGGGGGATGGCGGCGGACTGGATGGGGGTGGGCTCGGTGTAGCCCGCCTCTTCGATGGCGCGCAGGAGGTCGGCGTCGAGGCCGAGATCGGTAAAGGGCATGTAGTGCTCGCGAGTGGCTGCGTCGGACGGGCGGCAGTCGGCTGGCCGCCAGTGTCACGCGGCCCTAGGGATCCGTATTGATCCACATGGGCCGGCTGACAGATTTTCCATTGAAAGTCAAGGATGGGCTTGGCCATCGCGATTCGCGGCGCGTTGGCGGGCCTGTCCGGGGCGCCGCGGAGGCGCTAGGGAGAGGGCATGAAGGACGGGACGGCCGATCGGGGACACGCGACGGCGGCGCGGGCGGGGCGACCGCCGCGCCGCCTGCGCGAGGTGCGCGCGCTCGAGGATCTCGAGCCGCGGGCGCGGGCCTTCCTGCCGCGCCCGGTCTTCGCCTACGCCGCGGGCACGGCCGAGCGCGGCGCCTCGGCGGCGGACACGCGGGCGGCGCTCGACGCGCTCGGCTTCCTGCCGCGCGTGCTGCGGGGCGTGGCCGCGCGGTCGTCCGCGACGCCGCTCCTCGGCCGGACCTGGGCGCAGCCCTTCGGCATCGCGCCGATGGGGATGACGGCGCTCGCGGCCTATCGGGGCGACCTCGCGCTCGCCCGCGCCGCCCGGGCGGCCGGCGTCCCGATGGCGATCTCGGGCACCGGGCTCATCGCGATGGAGGAGATCGCGGCGGCGAACCCCGACGCGTGGTTCCAGGCCTATGTGCCGGGCGAGCGGGACAAGATCGCCGCGCTCGTCGACCGGGTGGCGGCGGCCGGGATCGGCACGCTGGTGGTGACGGTCGACCTGCCGGTGCCGACGAACCCCGAGCATTACGACCGCGCGGGCTTCTCCTCGCCGGTGCGGCCGCGCCCCCGCCTCGCGCTCGACGGCGCGCTCCGGCCCGCCTGGAGCCTCGGAACGTTCCTGCGCACGCTGCTCGCGCACGGCATGCCGCATTTCGAGAATTCGGGCGCCGCGCGCGGGGCGCCGATCCTCGCCCGACGGGCGGCGCGCGAGTTCGGCCTGCGCGCGCATCTCGACTGGTCCCATATCGCCTTCATCCGCGAGCGGTGGCGGGGGCGTCTCGTCGTGAAGGGCATGGTCGCGCCCGAGGACGCGCGCCGCGCGGCGGCCGAGGGGGCCGACGCCGTCTGGCTCTCGAACCATGGCGGGCGGCAGCTCGACGGCGCCGTCTCGCCGCTCCGCACGGTGGCGGCGGCGCGCGCGCTCTGCCCGAAGACGCCCATCCTGCTCGACAGCGGGTTGCGGCGCGGCACCGACGTGCTGAAGGCGCTCGCGCTCGGGGCCGACTTCGTCTTCGTCGGCCGGCCCTTTCTCTACGCCGCCGCCCTTGGCGGGGAGGCCGGCGTCGCCCACGTCATCCGTATCCTCGCCGAGGAGATCGACCGCGACGTCGCGCTTCTCGGCCTCGACGCGCCGGGCCGGATCGGGCCGGAGCATCTCGTCGTGACGGGCTCCGGCGCGCCGCCGCTGCCCGCCGCCACCGACTGAGCGAAGGGAGACCGCCATGCTCGACCGCGCCGACCTCAATCACAGCCTCTCCGATCCCGGGCTCCTGCGCACCGAGGGCTATATCGACGGCCGCTGGGTCGGCGCCGACAGCGGCGCGCGCTTCGCCGTCACCAACCCCGCGCGGGGCGAGACGGTCGTCGAGGTCGCCGACCAGGGGCGCGCCGAGACCGCCCGCGCGATCGACGCCGCGCACGCCGCCTTCCCCGCCTGGGCCGCGAAGACCGCCAAGGAGCGCGCGCAGATCCTGCGGCGCTGGCACACCCTGATGGTCGACCACGCCCACGACCTTGCGACCATCCTCACCGCCGAGATGGGCAAGCCGTTCAACGAGGCGAAGGGCGAGATCCTCTACGGCGCGAGCTTCGTCGAGTGGTTCGCCGAGGAGGGCAAGCGGATCTACGGCGACACCATCCCGCCGCACCAGGCCGACAAGCGCATCCTCGTGCTGAAGCAGCCGGTGGGCGTCGTCGGCTCGATCACGCCGTGGAACTTTCCGAACGCGATGATCGCGCGCAAGGTGGCGCCGGCGCTCGCCGCCGGCTGCACCTTCGTCGCCAAGCCCGCCGAGCAGACGCCGCTCTCCGCGCTCGCCATGGCCGAGCTCGGCGAGCGGGCCGGGATCCCGGCCGGCGTCTTCAACGTGGTGGTGGGCCAGGACGGGCCCGCGATCGGCCGGGAGTTCTGCGAGAACGAGAAGCTGCGCAAGCTGACCTTCACGGGGTCGACCGAGGTCGGCCGGATCCTGATGCGCCAGTGCGCCGACCAGGTGAAGAAGATCAGCCTCGAGCTCGGCGGCAACGCCCCCTTCATCGTGTTCGACGACGCCGATCTCGACGCCGCGGTCGAGGGCGCGATGGTGTCGAAATACCGCAACAACGGGCAGACCTGCGTCTGCGCCAACCGGATCTACGTGCAGTCGGGCGTCTACGACGCGTTCGCCGCAAAGCTCGCCGAGGCGACGCGGTCGATGGTGGTGGGCGACGGCTTCGAGACCGGGGTCACGCACGGGCCGCTGATCGACGCGCAGGGGCTCGAGAAGGTCGAGGCCCACGTCGCCGACGCGGTGGCCAAGGGGGCGACGGTGCTTACCGGCGGCCAGCGCCACGCCAAGGGCGGCACCTTCTTCGAGCCCACCGTGCTCACGGGCGTCACCTCTGAGATGCGCCTGACCCAGGAGGAGACCTTCGGCCCCGTCGCGCCGCTCTTCCGTTTCGAGGACGAGGCCGACGTGATCCGGCAGGCCAACGACACGATCTTCGGCCTCGCGTCCTATTTCTACGCGCGGGACCTCAGCCGGGTCTGGCGCGTGGCCGAGGCGCTCGAATACGGCATCGTCGGCGTCAACACCGGCCTCATCTCCACCGAAGTGGCGCCCTTCGGCGGCGTCAAGCAGTCGGGCCTCGGCCGCGAGGGCTCGAAATACGGCATCGAGGATTTCGTCGAGATCAAGTATCTCTGCCTAGGCCTGTAATCGAGGTCTGTCGCAATCGGGCGGCTCAGAGACCCTGACCGTAGTGTTGCGGGTTCATTAGCTCCCCTAATTCGGTGAAGACCGAAGTTTTAGCTACGGTTAAATGTCAAGGGGCGGCGCGCTGTCTGCCGATGGGTCCGGGGTTGTCGGGTATCCGATGTCATCATAGGCTCTCGCCGTGTCGTTTACGGAGGACGCGGTGCCGGATCGCCTTTTGAGTCGTATAGGCTTCAGTCTCTTGAAGCGCGGCGTTCGTATCCCATTCTCAGCTCGCGTTCGGCAATATGAGGAATATGCCAGTATCCGCGATCTTATCCGGCGGGAGCATGTCGATCTTGTCCTCGATGTCGGCGCATTCAAGGGATGGTTTGCTGAACATTTGAGATGGATGGGCTATACTGGGAAAATAATTTCTTTTGAGCCAAGCAGTGCGGCCTTCGCCGATCTCAAGTCGGCGGCTGAGGGTGATCCAGCCTGGCAGGTGGAAAAACTCGCGCTCGGATCGACGAATGGCACAATGAACTTAAACGTGGTCAAGCAGACCAGCGTCCTCAACAGCCTTCGTCAACCGCTGCGGGCCGATGCCGTTTCGAAGACCGAGACTGTCGAGGTAAAGACCCTGGAGTCGTATTTGAACGAATGCGCCGAAAGCTACTTGGAGAGAAAGATTTTTCTGAAGCTTGACACCCAAGGCTTTGATGTTGAGGTTCTGCGAGGCGCAGAACCGATCATTTCTCGGATCGCGGTCCTGCAGTCCGAAATTTCCGTCATTCCGTTATATGAAGGGATGACGCATTACACAGAGGCCTTGGCGTACTATGAGCGCCTCGGATTTCAGCTTGAGGATATGTTTGTGGTTTCACGTAGAGGTTCTCGCCCTGTAGAGTACGACTGCTTAATGACGCGTGCAGAGCAAAGCTGGTAAACTAAGGGCCTTTTAGGTGCGCGTTGGCTTTGAAATGCGCGTTATTACCGCGAGACAATCCAGTGGCCACAGGTTAGTGCAGGAGTTATAATGTTAGTCGTTAAATCGATTCGTGTCCGGGGGCTCACCATGCGCGGTGTCGGCGTCGTGTTGACGGTTCTGGTGCTGGCCGCGTTCGGCGC
>CAZWDE010000112.1:0-9629 GCA_964632555.1 uncultured Limibaculum sp. | reverse complement strand
GGATCGGGGCGGGCGCGATCCTCGTCTTCATCCTCTCGATCGGGTACTATATCACGCCGGAGCTTGTCGGCGGCACCGAGGGGATTTTCATCTCCAACCGGATCGCCTACCACATCTCTTCTTCGCTCAACTGGGGGATGGCGGCTGCGCTCGCCTCGCTACTGTTGATCGTCGTGCTGATGCTCTACTGGCTCTACGACCGCATCGTCGGCATCGACAACGTCAAGCTGGGGTGAGCAGATGAGCCTTCCCGTCTACGCCACCCGCGGCCAGCGCATCTGGTACTGGAGCTTTCGGGCGATCTGCGCGCTGATCTTCGTGTTCCTGATCCTGCCGATCCTGGTGATCATCCCGCTGTCATTCAACGCCGAAGACTTCTTCACCTTCACGCCCGGCATGTTAGCGCTCGACGCGGATGCCTATTCGCTCAAGCACTACAACGACTTCTTCAACAATCCGGACTGGCAGCTCGCGCTCAAGAACTCGCTGATCATTGCGCCCTTCGCGACGCTGATCGCGGTGTCGCTCGGCACGGTCGCGGCAATCGGGCTCGCGCAGAGCCACATCCCGTTTCGGGGCGCGATCATGGCAATCCTGATCTCGCCGATGATCGTGCCGCTGATCATCTCGGCGACGGGGATGTTCTTCTTCTACTCGACGCTCGGGAACTTTCTGACCGACACCGTGGGGCTCAATGCGAGCTTCGTCGGCTATCTCAAGGTGATCCTCGCCCATGCGGCCCTCGGGATCCCCTTCGTGATCATCACGGTCACGGCGACGCTGGTCGGCTTCGACCGGTCGCTCACGCGGGCGGCGGCGAGCCTCGGCGCCAACCCGGTCACCACCTTCTTCCGGGTCCAGATGCCGCTGATCGTGCCGGGGGTGATCTCGGGCGGGCTCTTCGCCTTCATCACGTCCTTCGACGAGGTGGTGGTGGTGCTCTTTCTCGGCTCGGCGCAGCAGAAGACCCTGCCCTGGCAGATGTTCACCGGCCTGCGCGAACAGATCTCGCCGACCATCCTCGCGGTGGCCACGATCCTCGTGACGATCTCGATCCTGCTGCTCGCCACCGTGGAGATCCTGCGCCGCCGGTCCGAGCGGCTGCGCGGCATGTCGCCGGGCTGAGCGCGATGGCGGCGGCGCTCGCCCTCGCGCTTCTCGTTCTGCTCCTCGGCGGCCCCGCCGGCGCCTGCCCCGAGGCGGCCCCCACGCTGCTGCTGCACAGCTGCTGGGGCAAGCCGACGGCCGATCTCCTGCTGCTGCCCGAGGATCCCGTCGCCGCGCCCGCCTCGGGCGAGACGCTCCTCGTCACGGGCGCCTACACCGCGACCGACCGGCGCGCCGAGGGCCGGCCGAAGCCGGTCGGGCTCTTCCTGCGCGACGGCGCCCTCGTCAACCCGAACCTCGCGCGGATGGACGGCATCCTCGTGATCGACCGCGACGGAGCGCTCGCGCTGCATCACCGCGCGCGGGTCAGCCTCGGCGGGCGCCGCCACGACCTGACCGAGCTGCCGGGCCGGCGCGCCTTCGTGGCGGCGGCGCAGGCGGCCGGCGCCAGCGTCGCGCAGAGCCATCTGCTCGTGGTCGACGGCCGGGTCGACGTGCGCCCGCGCGCGAACGCGCCGCTCGCGACCCGGCGGATCCTCTTCACCGACGCCGATGGCTGGGGGATCTGGCAGAGCCCCCGCGCGATGACGCTCCACGAGGCGGCCGAGGCGATCGACGCCGCGCACCGCCCCCGCATGGCGCTCAATCTCGACATGGGCAGCTTCGACTATTGCTGGCGGCTCCGGCCCGACACCGCGACCCGCTGCGGCGTGCTGGGGATCGGCGACACCGGCGCGCTGTCGAACCTCGTGGCGATCCGCGGCACGCGCGCGCCGGGCGGCTAGCGCCGGCGGGCCACGCGCGCTACATGCCGGCGCATGACAGTTCTCCTGCTCCGGCTCATCGTCGTCTTCGGCTTCCTCGCCGCGATCTATGTCGGGCTCGTCGCCTATCAGCGGTGGGACGTGCGCAAGACGCTGGAGGAGGAGCACGCCGCCGGCGCGGCGCCGGCGCTGTCGCGCGAGGACTACGTGGCGCGCGGTCTCGTGCGCCACGAGCGCTCGCTCAAGCGGCGGGCGCTGGCGGCGGTGTTCTTGCTGCCGGCCTTGACAGGAGCCATCCTCGCGACCATCGCGTTGCTGACCTGACCCGCCGCCCGGCGCGCGCCGCGCGCCCGGCCGGCCCGACGCGGAGAGCCCCATGCGCCTCGTCACCTGGATCCTCGGAGCCATCCTGATCGCGGCGGTCGCGGGCCTCCTGCATTACAGTCTTCCGAAGCGCGAGATCGTCCGCATCACCGGGCAGGAGGTGAAGCGCGAGGACACCGAGGTCACGCTCGAGGACGGCACCACCGCCACCCGCACGCGCGATGTCAACCGGATCTTCGCGGTCACGCCCGAGGGGCAGGCCGTGACTTTCCGCAACGAGGACACCGACTGGGGCTGGCCGCCCTATTTCAAGTTCGACACGGCCGACGTGTCCGCCGAGGCGGCCAATCTCGCCTCGAGCGAGGCGAGCCCGCGCTGGGTGGTCGTGCGCCATTACGGCTGGCGCATCCAGATGTTCTCGATGTTTCCCAACATCGTGTCGATCCGCCCCGCCGAGAGCGCGGAGGAGCCGCTCTACCCGTGGTTCAACGGGATCGTCATCGCCTTTCTCGCGATCGTGGTCCTGGTCGTGCGGCGCGTCGTGCTGGTCTTCTACGCGCGCCATGTGGATCCGGTGGTCGACGCGATCGACGAGCGCCTCGACGACGCCGGCGAGGCGGTCGCGGCCAAGCGCCGCGGCCTCGGCGCGCTCTATCGCCGGCTGTTCGGCCGCTAGCCCGGGCTCACGCGCCGCAGGTGGAGAGCTGGCCGCGGTAGCGCGCGGTCTGCACCGCGACGCCGGTCGCCGCCTGCTGGAGCCACGCCTTCTCCCGCCAGTGGCCGCGCCGGAAGCCCGTGTGCCCCTCGTGATAGGCGATGTAATGGCTGAAGGCGTCGTAGGGCCCGACCGCGTTGGAGCGGCGCGTCTTGTCGAGATACCACCCCACGAAGTCGACCGCGTCCTCGAACTCGGTGCGGTCCGCGTCGTCGCGGCCGGTCTCCTCGCGGTACCAGTCCCAGGTGCCGTCGATCGCCTGCGCGTAGCCGTAGGCGGTCGAGGGCCGGCCGAGCGGGACGAGGCCGAGCGCGTATTCCCGCGGCGGACGCACCGCGGCGCGGAAGCTCGACTCGCGCCAGATGATCGCCATCATCAGCTCGACCGGCGTTTGCCAGCGCAGCGCCGCGCGCTCGGCCGCCTCGCGCCAGCCGGGCCGCTCGGCGAACAGCGCACAGAGATCGTCCTGCGCCCGCGGCGGACCGAGATCCGCCGTCGGCGAGCCGCAGGACCCGAGGGCCAGCGCCAGAAGCACCAGCCCCGCATGGACCTTTCCCGTCATGGACCTGCTCGTCTCTTGCCTTTTTTCTCATGGTACCATCAGAGGGCGGGGCGCGCACCGATTTTGGCGAATCGCCCCGTCGGGTGGGTGTCCGGTGCAGTCCGACGCGACATATGCCGATGCTGTCCGGGCGCGCCGCGCCAGGGGCCGGCGGGTTGGTGGACAGCCCGTCTGGACCTAGGTTAGGAGAGCGAGATATGAGCGCGGATGGAGGGGCGAGGACGATGATTTATCGCGACGCTCGTTACAAGATCGGTCAGGTTGTCAAGCACCGGTTCCATCCGTTCCGGGGCGTGATTTTCGACGTCGACCCCGAATTCGCCAACACCGAGGAGTGGTACGAGTCGATCCCCGAGGAGGTGCGGCCGCGGAAGGACCAGCCATTCTACCACCTCTTCGCCGAGAACGAGACGAGCTATTACATCGCCTACGTCTCGGAACAGAACCTGTTGCCGGATCTCTCGGGCGAACCGGTCGAGCACCCGGAAGTCTTCGATTATTTCGAGGAGCACGAGGACGGGCAGTACCGGATCAGCGCCGACCAGTGCCACTGAGGCGCGGCCGGCGCCGCCGCGGTCTCAGAAGCCCAGCGCGATGCCGTCCTTGCGCGGATCCGACCCGCCGATGAGCACGCCCTCCGCCTCGTCGATCACGATCGCCTGAGCGCCGCCGATCCCGGTGTCCGGCCGCAGAACCGCGTGGCCCCGCGCCCGCAGCGCCTCGGCGACCTCGGCCGGATAGCCGGCCTCCAGCACCACCGCGTCGCCCTCGACGAAGGAGCGCGGGGCGTCGATCGCCGCCTGCACGCCCATGCCGTGATCCACGATGTTGGAGACGAGGCGCATGTGCCCCGCCGCCTGGTAGGGGCCGCCCATCACGCCGAAGGGCATCACCGTCCGCCCCTCGCGGCGCAGCAGCCCGGGGATGATGGTGTGCATCGGCCGCTTGCCCCCGCCCGCCTCGTTCGGGTGGCCCTCGGCGAGCGTGAACCCCTGCGCCCGGTTGTTGAACAGGATGCCGAAGCGCTCCGACGCGATGCCCGACCCGAAGCTCGCGAAGATCGAGTAGATCAGCGACACCGCCATGCGGTTTCGGTCGACCACGGTGATGTAGATCGTGTCGCGGTGCGGCTCGCCGAGGGGCGCGGCCGGGGCGGGCCGGGCCCGCTCGGGGTCGATCCGGGCGAGCAGCCGCTCGACCGTGGCGTCCGAGAGGAAGTCCTCGACCGTCATCGTCATGTGCTCGGGGTCGGCGATCGCCTCGTTGCGCGCGGCGTATCCGAGCTTGGCGATCTCGGTCTCGATGTGCACGCGCTCGGCGCCCGCGGGATCGAGGGCGCCCGCGTCGAGGCGCTCGAGCATCCGGAGCAGCAGGAGCGCCGCCGCGCCGTGCGTGTTGGGCGGCAGTTCCACCACCTCCGCGCCGCGATAGGTCGCCGAGATCGGCGTGACCTCGGTCGCGGCGCAGGCGGCGAAATCCGCCTCGGTGTGGGCGCCGCCGGCGGCGCGGAGCGCGGCCACCATGTCGGCCGCCACCTCGCCCTCGTAGAAGCCGCGCGGGCCATCCGCGGCGATCCGGCGCAGCACCTCGGCCTGCCCCGGCGCGCGGAAGACGCGCCCCTCCGGCAGCGCCGCGCCGTTCGCGAGGAAATGCACCCGGCCGTGGCGTTGCAGCCGCCCGGACGCCGCCGCCCAGTCATGCGCGACGCGCGGGGCCACCGGCACGCCCTCCTCGGCATAGCGGATCGCGGGCGCGAGGCAGGCGGCGAGCCCCTTCGCGCCATGCGCCTCGGCGAGAGCGGCGAAGCCCGCGACCGCGCCCGGCACCACCGCGGCGTTGCCGTCGAGCGGCACGCTCGCGTGCCCCGCGGCGCGCAGCGCGGCGGCGTCGAGCCCCGCCGGCGCGCGGCCCGACGCGTTCAGCCCGTAGAGCGCCTCGCTCCCGGCCGGGCGGACGATCGCGAAGAGGTCGCCGCCGAGCCCGGTCATCTGCGGCTCGCAGATCCCGAGGAGGACGGCGCCCGCGACCGCGGCGTCGACCGCGTTGCCTCCCGCCTCCAGCATCTCGACCGCCGCCCTGGCGCCGAGCGGATGCGAGGTCGCGCAGATCCCGTTCTGCGCGTAGACGGCCGAGCGGCCGGGTGACTGGTATGTCGGCATCGGTTCCCCCTCCGGTCGGGCCGCCCCTCTTAGCGAGCCTCGCGGGCCCGCGCCAAGCCCCCCGTCGCGGCGCGCCGGCCGCGCGGCTTGCCAGCCCCGGGATGGCGGTGCACATTTCCCGCATGAGCGCACCCCAGCCCCCGAGCCCGATGCCGCAGCCCTCTTCCGAGGTCTGCGCGTTCGACCGCCGCGAGCTCTCGCAGATCCTCAACGTCTATGGCCGCATGGTGGCGGCCGGGGAGTGGCGCGACTACGCGATCGACACCCTGCGCGAGCGCGCGGTCTTCTCGATCTTCCGCCGCGCGGCCGAGCGCCCGGTCTATCGGGTCGAGAAGGAGCCGCGGAACGCGCGCCGCCAGGGCGCCTATTCGGTCGTCGGCATGGACGGGCGGATCCTCAAGCGCGGCCACGAGCTGCGCCACGTGCTCCGCGTGCTCGAGCGCAAGCTGATCCGGGCCGTCGAGGACTAGCGCCGGCGCGCCTGCCGCCGGGCCTTGACCTTGGCGAGGCGCGAGCGCTCGACCCGGCCCCGCTTCGAGCCGGCGGCGGCGCTCCGGTGGCGCCGCGGCGCGGTGCCCGAGGCCTCGAGCAGCTCGAAGAGCAGCCCGCCCGTGACCGGCACCGCCTCGAGCAGCCGCACGCGGGCGTGCATGCCGGGCGCGAGCACCCGGCCCGAGCGCTCGCCCGTCAGCGTCCCGAGCTCGGCGTCGTGGTGGAAGTATTCCCGCCCGAGCGAGGAGATCGGCACCAGCCCGTCCGCGCCGGTGTCGGCGAGCTTGACGAAGATCCCGAAGCGGCCGACCCCCGAGATCCGCCCCTCGAACTCGGCGCCCTCGCGCTCGGCCATGTAGGCGGCGACATAGCGGTCGACCGTGTCGCGCTCGGCCTCCATCGAGCGGCGCTCGGTGCGGCTGATCTGCTCGCCGATCTCGCGCAGCTGCTCGGCCTCCTCCGCGCTCTGCCCGTCGGCCTTCGGATCGGGCCCGAGCTTGAGCGCCGCGACGAGCGCGCGGTGGACGATCAGGTCGGCATAGCGGCGGATCGGCGAGGTGAAATGCGCGTAGCGCGGCAGGGCGAGGCCGAAATGCCCGCGGTTCTCCGGCCCGTAATAGGCCTGCGCCTGGGCGCGCAGCACCTGCATGTGCACCGCCTCGCGCGCCTCGGTCTCGGCCGCCTGGGCGAGCACGCGGTTGAGATCGCCGGTGCGCAGCACCTGCCCCTTCGGAAAGGCGATGCCGACCGACTCGAGCGTCTCGCGGAGCGCGTCGATCCGGTCGGGGTCGGGCTCCTCGTGCACCCGGTAGAGAAGCGGCCGGCGATGCGCCTCGAGCGTTTCGGCGGCGCAGACATTGGCGAGGATCATGAACTCCTCGATCAGCCGGTGCGCGTCGAGCCGCTCGCGGACCGGGATGTCGACCACCTCGCCCTCGGGGCCGAGGACGATGCGCCGCTCCGGCAGGTCGAGATCGAGCGGCTGGCGGCGCTGGCGGGCCGACCATGCGGCGCGGAAGGCGCCGTAGAGCTGCGCGATCTCGGGCGCGAGCGGGTCCTCGGCCCGGCCGTCGGCCACCGCCTGCACGTGCTCGTAGACGAGATCGGCCCGGCTCCGCATGACGCCCCGCGTGAAGCGGTGCGAGCGCTTCTCGCCCTCGGCCGAGAGGACCATGCGGAGCGCGAGCACCGGCCGGTCCTCGCCCGCCTTGAGCGAGAGGAGATCCGCCGACAGCCGCTCGGGCAGCATCGGCGCCACGCGGTCGGGGAAGTAGGTCGAGTTGCCCCGCGCGCGCGCCTCGGCGTCGAGGGCCGAGCCCGGACGGACGAGGCAGGCGACGTCGGCGATCGCGACCCAGACGACATGGCCGCCGGGATTGGCCGGGTCGTCGTCCGGGACGGCGGCGACGGCATCGTCGTGGTCGCGCGCGTCCTCGGGGTCGATGGTGGCGAGCGGCAGCGCGCGCAGGTCCTCGCGGCCCTCGGGCCCCGGCAGGGTGGCGGCCTCGGCCTCGGCCAGCACCTCCGCGGGGAAGGCGTCCGGGATGCCGTGCTGGTGGATCGCGATCAGCGAGACCTGGCCCGGCGCGGTCGGGTCGCCGAGCCGCTCGACGATCCTGGCGCGCGGCAGCCCGAGGCGGCGCGCGTCGGTCGCCTCGGCCTCGACGAGCTCGCCCTCGCGCGCGCCCGCGCCCGCCCCTCGCGGCACGAGCCACTCGCGGTCCGAGCGCTTGTCGACCGGCACGACGCGGCCGCCATCCGCCGTCTCGCGGTAGACGCCGAGCATGCGCCGCGGGCCCGAGCCCACCTTCTTGATGAGCCGCGCCTCGTACCGGAGCCGGTCGGGGTCCTCAACGGGCGCGAGCTTGGCGAGGAAGCGGTCCCCCGCCCCGAGCGGCGGCTCGCCCGGTCGCGGGACGTAGAGGATCGGCGGCGGCGGCTCGTCGCCGTCCCAGTCCTTCGGTCGGGCGTGGAGGTCGCCGTCGGCGTCGGGCCCCTCGGCCACCAGCATCAGCACCGGCGGCAGATGGCCCTGCGCGCCGATCTTGCGCCGCCGCTTGACGATCGCGCCCTCGTCCTCGAGCTCGCGCAACACGCCCTTGAGCGCGGCGCGGTCGGCCCCCTTGAGGCCGAAGGCGCGGGCGATCTCGCGCTTGCCCACCGTGTGCGGGTTGTCCTTGATCCAGGCGAGGATCTCGTCCTTGGAGGGCAGGCCCCTCATCTCGCCGAACCCGACGCCCGGCGGGGCGGATCGTCCTCGACGAGCGGATCGTCGGCCTCGTCCTCCGGCGCGGGCTCGGTCTTCGCCTTTGCGGCCTTGCCGCGGGCCGGCCGGGCCTTCGCCTTGCCCTTGGCCTCCGACGCCGTGGCGGTCTTGGCCTTGCCCTTGGCCGGCGCCTTCTTCGGCTTGGCCTTGCCGCCCTTCTGCGCGGCCTTCTCGGCGAGGATCTCGACCGCCTGCTCGAGCCCGACGCCCTGCGGGTCGAGCCCCTTGGGGATGGTCGCGTTCAGCTTGCCCCATTTGAGATAGGGGCCGTAGCGGCCGTCGTGCACGGTGATCTCGCCGCCCTCGGGGTGCTCGCCGAGGCTGCGGAGCGGCTTGGCGGCCGGCGCCCGGCCGCGCCCCGGATTGGCGCGCTTCTCGGCCAGCAGCTCCACCGCCCGGTTCATGCCGACGCTCAGCGCCTCGCGCCAGTCCTCGAGCGGGGCATAGACCGGTTTCGGCTTGCCGTGCCGGATGGCGGGGCCATAGCGGAAGAGATCGGCCACCACCATCTCGCCGTCCTCGGGATGCGGCCCGATCTCCCGCGGCAGGCGCAGGAGCTCGAGCGCGGTGTCGAGGTCGATCCGGTCGGGCGCGATGTCCTTGGGCAGGCTGGTGCGCCGGGGCTTCGTGTCGCCCTGCGGCTCGCCGAGCTGCACGTAGGGGCCGTATTTCCCGTTGCGCAGCGTGACCATCAGCCCGGTCTCGGGATCGGGGCCGAGCTCCTTGCCGTCGAGCTTGGCGGCCTCGTCGTCGGCCGGGACGCCGAGGGGGCGGGTGTAGCGGCACTCGGGGTAGCGCGAGCAGCCGATGAAGGCGCCGCCCGAGCGCGCCGTCTTCATCGCGAGGCGCCCCTCGCCGCAGGTCGGGCAGCGGCGCGGGTCCGAGCCGTCGCCCGGATCGGGGAAGAGATGGGGCGCGAGGAACTCGTTGATCTGCTCGAGAACCTCGGTGATGCGGAGCTCGGCCGTGTCGTCGACCGCGGGCTTGAACTCGGCCCAGAACTTCTCGAGCACCTCTTTCCAGTCGATCCGCCCGCCCGAGACGTCGTCGAGCTCCTCCTCGAGCGCGGCGGTGAAATCGTATTCCACATAGCGGCGGAAGAAGCTCATCAGGAAGGCGGTGACGAGACGGCCCTTGTCCTCCGGGAACAGGCGGTTCTTGTCCTTGCGGACGTATTCGCGGTCCTGGATCGTGCCGATGATCGAGGCGTAGGTCGAGGGCCGGCCGATGCCGAGCTCCT
>CAZWDE010000111.1:4867-9753 GCA_964632555.1 uncultured Limibaculum sp. | reverse complement strand
GCGCCCAGGCGATCGTCGGCATCACCTGGTTCTGCTCGAAGAACATCCAGCGCAGGGTCTCGGCGCGCGCGACCGGCTCGGCGGGGAAGAGCGGCGTGCCCTCGGCCAGATGACAGAGGATCGCGTTCGACTCGGCGATCGCCGTGCCGTCCTCGAGCTCGAGCACCGGCGTCTGCCCGGCGACGTTCATCGCGAGGAACGCCGGCGTCCGGCTCTCGCCCCGGAAGATGTCGACCTCGACCATCTCGCAGGCCAGCCCGAGCCGCGCGAGCAGGAACCGGACCTTGGCGCTGTTGCCCGAGAGGGCGTTGGCGTGGAGCCGCATGGGTCTGACCTCCGTTCTGGCGCAGCCCCGGCAGGGTAGGCGCCGGGCTTTGCCCTCACAACACGGAGGATCGACAGGACAGCGTTTCGGGTCTTGAAATGACCGCATGGACCAGCTGCGCGCGATGCGGATCTTCGCGGCGGTGGCGGAGCAGGGCGGCTTCGCGGCCGCCGCCCGCCGTCTCGGCATCTCGCCGCCCACCGCGACGCGCGCCGTCGAGGCGCTGGAGACGCATCTGGGCGTCGCGCTGCTGCGCCGCACGACCCGGGCCGTCGGGCTCACCCCCGAGGGCGCGGCCTATCTCGCCCACTGCCGTCGCGTGCTCGCCGAGATCGACGAGGCCGACCGCGTCGCGTCGGGCGCCGCCGTCGAGCCGCGCGGCCCGATCGCCGTCACCGCCCCGGTGCAGTTCGGCAAGCTCCACGTCGCGCCGCTGGTTTTCGACTTCATCGCCCGCCACCCCTCGGTTCCGGCCACCCTGACGCTGCTCGACCGCCGGGTGAGCCTCGTCGAGGAGGGCTTCGACCTCGCCTTCCGGATCGGCCGGCCGGGCGACCGGGCGCTGGTGGCCGCGCGCCTCGGCCGGATGCGGAGCGTCGTCTGCGCGAGCCCGGACTATCTCGCCCGGCGCGGGGTGCCGGCCCATCCGCGCGAGCTTGCCGGGCACGACCTCGTCGAGCTGTCCGCGATGGGGGCGTTCGGCGCGGTCTGGCGCTTTCGCGACGGCGAGCGCGATCGCGAGCTCCGCCTCGCCCCGCGGCTCGTGGCGAACACCACCGACGTGGCGGTGGCGGCCGCCTGCGCGGGCGTCGGGATCACGCGGGTGCTGCACTACCAAGTGGCGGAGCCGCTCGCGGCGGGCCGCCTCGTCCCGCTGCTCGAGGGGTTCGAACGGCCGCCGGTGCCGGTGACGCTGGTGCTCGGCGCCGGGCGACCGGGGAGCGCCACGGTCCGCCGCTTCGTCGAACTCGCGCGCGAGCGGTTCCGCGGCGGAGGGCTTGGCGCCTGAAGGCGAGGGGCGCGCCGGGGATCCCGCCGCGCCCTCTGGTCGGCCGGTCGCTCAGCCGGCGCTGACGTCGAAGTCGAAGGTGAAGGTGTCGATCACCGGGCCCTCGCCGTTGCGGCCTTCGTGCAGGGCGATCTCCACCGAATAGGCCGTGTCGGCCTCGAACTCCATTCCGCCCTTGTAGTTGTCGCCGCTGTTGCCGAACAGGGCGTAGGGCTCGAAGTTCTCCACCTTGCGCAGGTCGTCGTTGAGGGTCATCACCACCGAGCCTGCGCCCAGCGTGTCGTCCAGATCGACGACGCCGATGCTGAGCGGGCCCGCGCCGTCGAGCAGGCTGGCGTCGAGCGTGCCGCCCTGGCCGAGATCGGCGATCTTCACGTCGTTCGACCGGTTCGTCGTGTAGAGGCCGATGTCGAAGGGCGCCGGCTCCGCGGTCTGGTCGGGCTCGGCCACGGTGAAGGAGATCTGGCCCGTGCCGAGCGACCCCTTGCCGCCGTCGAGCGCGAACACCTCGTAGCTCAGCACGTGGGTTCCCTCGGGCAGCGTCACGCCGTCCCGGAAGTCGCCGTCGATGTCGCCCATCAGCGCGTAGGGCTCGACGTTCTCGAGCTGCTCGGGCCCGCCGTTGAGCGAGAGGCGCATGCTGCCGGAGAAGCCCGCGTCCTCGGTGGTGGCGAAGATCGTCACCGGCTCGCTCCCGAGCAGGCTCGGATCGATCTCCATCCCGTCGGTCAGCGTCATCATCGTCGCGTCGCTCTCGGTGCCGGCGATGGCGAACACGAAGTCCGGCATCGCGGGATCGATCGGCTCCGGCGGCGTGTCGACCACGTCGTTGACCACGATCGTCAGCGTGCCGGTGCCCACCGGCCCGCCGGTCGTCTGGTCGTGGATCTCGATCTCCAGCGTCTCGGTGCCGAAGAAGTCGGGATCGGGCGTGTAGGTGAGCAGGCTCGCCTCGCCGAGAAGCTGGATCTCGCCGTTCTCGGCCCCGGTCACCGACTTGAAGAAGAGGTTCTCGCTGTCGATGTCGGTCGCGAGATCCGCCGCGGCGATCGTCAGGTCGGTGTCCTCGTCGATCTCCCGCCTGGCGTTCGGCACCACCGGCGCGTCGTTGACCGGCGTGACGGTGATCGCCACGCTGACCGTGTTGCTGGGCTGGTTCGCCGCGTCGCGCACCCGGTAGGAGACCGTGTCCGTGCCGTTGAAGTCGGACGCCGGCGTGTAGGTGAGCGTGCCGTCCGCCGCGAGATCGGCGGATCCGTTGGCCGGGCCCGAGACGAGCTCGACCGTCAGCGCCCCGTTCTCGGGATCGTCGTCGTTGGCGAGAAGGTTCACGCTCTCCGAGCCGTCCTCGGCCAGCACCAGCGTCTCGCCCACCGCGCTCGGCGGCAGATCGGGCGTCGGCTCGTCGGCCGGCGCGAGCACGGTGAAGGTGAGCGTCTGCTCGCCGATCGGGGAGGTGAGCCCGTCCGCGGCGAACATCGACAGCGTCAGCGTGTAGGTGCCGGGGCCGAAGCTGCCGCCGGCGTTGAGCGCGCCGTCGCGGTCGCCGAAGAGCGCGTAGGGCTCGAAGTTCTCCGTCTGCGTCCGCTGTCCGGGGATCTCCATCTCCACGCTCTCGATCGGCGCCGAGCCCGGGGCCGGGATGGCGTAGAGCGTGATCTCCTTGCCGGCCACGAGATCGGCCGGGATCTCCGCGCCGTCGGTGAGCTCCAGATCGGTCGCCGGGTCGATCTGGCCGCCGTCGGCCTCGGCGAGGAACACCCGCAGGCTGCCCTCGGCCGGCGCCGGATCGTCGTCCGGCGGAGTGGTCGCGCCGCCGCCGGGGAGGGGATAGGCCTCGAAGAAGGCCTTCGCGTCGTCGGGGTCGGCGTCCTGGTTCCCGGTCAGCGCGAAGAACACCATGCCGGCATCGGACGGGTCGTTGTAGAAGGGCCGCTGGGAGTTGGCCCCCGCGTTCAGCATCGCCTCGCGCAGCTCCATCAGCGCCGGGTCGGTGGTGTCGTCGAGCCACTCCCACTTGTTGCTGTTGAAGCCGCGGTCGTTGTTGGTGCCCTTGTTCTGGTCGGAGATGTCGATGAACGTCACCTCCGGGAACTCGCTCTTGAGCTTCGACCAGGGCTGGTCGGAGCCGAGCAGGGTGCCGCGGTTCTCGTTCCACGAGCTGTGCGAGAGCAGCGTGATGTTGCCGAGCTTGTCCGCGTCCGTGGCGAAGAGGCCCTCGGCGACCGCCTGCATCGGGCCGCCCTCGATCGAGAGCACCGGGTCGCCCGAGTTGAAGATCGCGGCGAGGGCGCTGGTCGCCGCGCCGGCCCCGGCGGTGTAGTCGTAGGTCTTGATGCCGAGGCTTTCGGCATAGGCCGCGCTGTCGCGCATGTCCTGCGCCTGGCCGGGGTTGTCCCCCTCCTGGATGTTGTTGTTGTAGAAGATCGTCGTGCGATCCTCGAGCCCGGCCGCCTTGATCAGCGCGGCGGCCACCGGCAGGGCGGCGATGTCGTCGCGGTCGTTGATGTCGCCGTCGAAGTGCAGGACGATCTGCCCCGCCTCGGCGACGAGATCGTCGAGGAAGTCGGGGTTCAGGCCGGAGTTGTCGACCGGATTGGGCGTCGCCGGCGGGGTGGGCTCGTCGGGCAGCGCGGTCACCGTGACGGTCACGGTGGCGGTGTCGGTGCCGCCCTCGCCGTCGCTGATCTCGTAGGTGAAGCTGTCGGTGCCCGAGAACCCGTCGTCCGGCGAGTAGTCCACGCGGCCGTCGTCGAGCAGCGTCACGTCGCCGTTCGCGGGATCGTCGAGCCGGGTGATGTCGAGCGGATCGTTGTCGGCGTCGCTGTCGTTCGAGAGCACCGCGATCGCGACCGGGTCGTTCTCCTCGGTGGTGGCGCTGTCGTTGCGCGCCGTCGGCGCCGTGTTGGCCGGCGGCGGCGGGGGCGGGGGCGGCGTGCCGTCATCGACCGTGCCGCGCGGCGACTCCTCCGCGTCGGCGTCGCGGAGCGCGCTGCCCCTGTTGAGCGTCATCTTGTCGAGAACGTAGCCGTCGGACCGCCCGCTCACCTCCAGCCGGTAAAGCACGCCCTCCTCGAGATCGAACTGTGCGGCGAACTTTTTGTGGTTCTGGTCGAAGGTGGTGCCCCAGCGGAAGTCCCGGTCGCTGCCGCCGAGGCCGGTGAAGAGCTTGGTCGGCGCGCGCAGCACGTCGCCGCTCTCGACCTCGACCACCGAGAAATAGGCGTCGTTGCCGGTGTCGGTCCGCTGCTTTCCGCTCGACCCGTTCTCGTAGCGGTCGCCGTTGTTCATCGTCGAGTAGATGCGCGCGGCGTGGGTCGCGAAGGAGTAGTTGCCGCTTTCGTCGACGACGAAGTCGTAGGTCAGCGTCTGCCCGTTGGGCACGCGGCCGTAGCTGCTCCGGTCGGCATCCCAGAGGAGACCGGTCTGACCGTCGAACGACACCTCGCGCCAGTCGCCGACCGGCTCGGCGGACTCCGCCTCGAACACCACGGTGCCGTTCTGGCCGATGAAGACGCCCTCGCCGATCTCGGCCGGGTCGTCGGCCGGCGG
>CAZWDE010000111.1:0-4767 GCA_964632555.1 uncultured Limibaculum sp. | reverse complement strand
GCCGGCGGGTCGTTCGCCGGGGGGTCGTTGACGGGCGGCTCCGCCGGGGGCGCGCCGCCGCCGTCGGCGACCACGGTGAAGGTGACCGTCTCCTCGCCCAGCTTCTGGCCGCTGCCGGCGCCGCCCGAGAAGAACTCCGCCGTCAGCGTGTGCTGGCCGGGCGCGATCTGGCCGGCGTCGTAGTCGCCGTCGGTGTCGCCGAAGAGCGCGTAGGGCGCGACGTTCTCGGTGCTCACCAGCTCGCCGTCGAGCCAGAACCGCACGCTGCCGACCGACCCGTCGGGCAGGGCCTGGATGCTGATCGAGCCGAGATCGAGCGCGCCGAGATCGACGGTGGCGCCGTCCGCGAGGTCGGAGACCGCGCTGTCGGTGTCGGGGTCGATCACCTTGAAGGCTCCGCCCAGCTCGCCCGCGGGGGGCGCGGGCGGCTGCGGCGGCGTCGGCTCGTCGGGCAGGTCCGAGGGCGGCACGCTCGGGGGCGTGTCCGGCAGGTCGGCGTTGCGCACGAAGAGCACCCAGTCCTTGCCGGAGGTGTTCGGCGGGTTGGCGAAGTCGACGACCTCGCCGCCCGCGATCTGGCCGATCTCGATCAGCGGCCCGCCGTTGCGCGGATCGAACCAGTAGGCGTCGAAGGTCTCGCCCGACTGGCCGCGCAGGTCGAGCCGCACGTCGTCGGCCTGGCCGTAGTCGAGATAGACGACGTAGTACTCACCGTCCTTCACCAGCGCGTAGTCGCCGCTGTTGGTGGTGGCGTCGTCCTTGGTCTCCATCTCCCAGAACGGGACATAGGTGTTGAAGAACTCGACGGCGGCCGCGGTCCAGCCCCAGAGCGAGGTGAAGCCGGTGAAGTCGTCCATGTTCTGGTCGAAGGAGTGGCCGCCGAAGCTGTTGCCCTTGAGGTACCAGTTCACGCCGGTGCCGTTCGCCGTGAGGTGGCCCCACATCCCCTTGCGCAGCGCCTTCTCGTTGGTGCTGTCGGGGTTGTTCGAGCCCGCGTTGATCGAGGCGTTGTTGCCGGCGTGCTCGTCCCAGGCCAGCACCCACGGATCGCCGGCGGCGGCCGACTTGTCGCGGAACTCGATCGTCTGGTTGCGAATGCTGCCCGGCCCGGTCTGGAAGGACGGACCGTCGAACGCCTCGACGCCGACGAGCGGGTTGTAGACCTGCCCGATCTGGCCCGGGTAGGTGTGGATCACGGTGAGGTGGCCGTAGGGGTCGACCGCGTCGACGAACTCCGCCATCGCCGCGCGCTCGGCGTTGGTGTTGGTGTTCTCCTCGCCGAGGTTCCACTGGATGCCGTTGTTGTGGCCGAACCGCGCGATCATCTCGCGCATGTAGACGAGGCGCTCGACGTCGAGCACCGTGTTCGGCACGTCGGTGCCCTCGTTCAGCAGCTGGTCGTTCTCGGTCTCCTGGAAGAGGACGTTCTTGTAGATCCCCTTCTCGTCCATGTGGTCGAAGAGGATCTCCCACTGCGCCAGCTTGGACACGTCGTAGGTCGAGAAATCGTCCTCGTCGAGGCCGTTTCCGGCGCTGTCGAGGTTCTTGTTCTTGCCGACGTCGTAGATATTGGGGTTGACCCAGGGGCCGACATCCTGGCCGTCGCCGCCGATGGTGTTGGTCAGCAGGTAGATCGTGTTGAGGCCCTGGCTCTCGATATAGTTGACCGCGCCGAGGATGTTCTTGGAGAGCTGCTGCTGCTGCGGGGTGTCGCCCCAGTAGTCGCCGTCGCCGTTGAAGTGGACGGCGTGCGCGTCGAACTCGTGGCGGCCGTCGCCGGTGTTGTCGAACGCCTGGGTGGCGAGGAAGTTCTCCGGCACGCCGGGGCCGCCGCGCACGAAATAGTCGCCGTCGCCCTGGTGCTGGAGGAAGTGCGTGCCCTCGTCCTGCAGGATCATGCCCTTCGCGCGGAAGTCGTCGCCGGTCTTGTCCGTCGGCGAAACCGAGAAGCCGCCGGCCGAGGCGCCCGACAGCGCCGCCGGGACGCCGACCGAGGGGTCGGTGCTCGCCGCGATGTCGGTGCCGGTGCGGAAGCTCGCCTCATAGGTCCAGTCGCCCTCGGACGGCGGGGTGAAGTTGACGCGCCAGACATTCCCCTCGGTCGCGCCGGTCGCGTCCGCCTCGCCGTCGGCGGCGAAGAAGCCGGGGACCACGAAGGTCTCGCCCGTGTCCTCGTTGGTGAACGTGACGTCGAGGCGGTAGTCGCGGAAGGTCTCCGGCGACTCCGTGAAGGTCTTGTTCGAAATGAAATCGATGGTGACCTTGTGCCAGGTCATCGTCTGACCGGTAAGCGTGCCCATCACTGTCCCCCTTCGCCGATGTGGCGGGTTTCTTTGCGGTGCGGTCGGGTGGCGCGATCCCTCGCCCGGGGGTTCGCGCCGCGGTCGCCAGTTTCAACGGTGGGGCGCGCTCGCGCCGCCGTGACACAACTCCTGATTGATACGCCTCTGTCATGACAGCCTGACGTGCGGCGTGCAAGGAAAACGGTTGCGGCGCGAAAGGCAACGAACGGAGCCTCCCGGCGGCCGGCCGTCCCGATCCGGGACAGGACGGCGCGATTGCCCGCAGTCTCGCGTGCAGTGCGTCGCCAGTCCGCCGGGGCGTTCTCGGGGAGGGCACAATCTGCGGCACTGCGCCGCGCGAATGGGGCGGGCTGGTCAGGCGCGTGCCTTGTTCTCGCCGCATTGATCAAAGCGCGAACGCGCCGGGAACCCGCGGCGCGCCCGGCGCCGGCCGGACGCCGAGCGGGGTCAGCCCGGGCCGGACGCGTCCGAATCGGGGGCGGGGCCGATCCAGGCGATCAGCACGTCATAGGCCACCGCGAGCACGATCGGCCCGATGAAGAGGCCGATCAGCCCGTGCGCCAGCGTGCCTCCGATCACGCCGAGGAGGACGACGAGCATGGGCGTCGCGAGCCCCTTGGCCATGACGATCGGCTTCAGCACGTTGTCGACGAGGCCGACCGGCACGAGGTAGAGCGTGAGCAGCAGCGCGGGCAGCGTCTCCATCGCCGACCAGCTCCACACCAGTACGCCGAGCAGGAGAATGCCCGGCCCGATCTGCACGATCCCGAGCACGAGCGCGCCGAGGGTGAGCAGGCCGGCCGCCGGCACGCCGGCCACGATCAGCCCGATGCCGATGAGCACCGCCTGCAGCGCCGAGATCCCGACGACCCCGCGCGAGACGTTGCGGATCGTGGCGCCGGCCATCGCCACGAAGGCGTGCCCGCGGCCCGAGGCGAGGCGCTCGGCCGCGCGGTCGAGCAGCCCCTCGGCCGCGGCGGCGTGGCGGAACAGGAAGCCCGCGATCACCACGGCGACGGCGAAGCCCAGCACCCCGCCGCCGATCCCGATCAGCGAGCCGAGGACGGGGTTGAGCGCGGCCACGATCGCCTCGGAATGGGTCTCGAGGAAGCGCGAGAGGTTGGTCGAGGCCGCGCCCCAGAGCTCGTGGAGGCGCTCGCCCACCAGCGGAAGCTCGCGCGCGCCCTCGGGCGGCGGCGGCACCGTGAGCGTGCCGTCGCGCAGCCCGGTCACGATCTGCACGGCGGTGCCCGTCAGGCTCGCCACCAGCGCGGCCACCGGCCCGAGCACGACCACGAGGCCGAGCGCGGTGATCAGCCCCGCCGCGAGCCCGGTGCGCCCGCCGAGCCGGGCCGCCAGCGCCGCGTGCAGGGGCCCGAGGGCGACCGCGAGGATCGCCGACCAGACGAGGATCGCGGCGAAGGGCGCGACCAGGAGCCCCGCCCAGGCGACGAGGACCGCGAGCGCGGCGAGGCGGAGCGCCACGTCCACCGCGATCGCGGGCACCGGGGCACCGGCCGGCGTCGCCTCCGCCCGGCCGGGCCCGCCGGCATCCCTGTCCTCGGCCATGGCGCGCCCCCCGTTCGCGTCCCCCTCGGCGCCCGCGCGCGCCGCCCCTCGCGCGGGTCCGTCACGCCGCTCGGGCGGTCACTTCTGCAGCTCGGTCCAGATCGCGGTGTAGAGCTGCTGCGCCTCGGGCGGGCAGGTGTTGGTGAAGCGCCCGGCGCCCGCCAGCTCCTCCGGGATCTGCACCTCGGGCGCGTCCTTCATGTCGGCCGGCATGAACTCCTCCGAGCCCTTGATGCCGTTGGCGTAGCGCGCGAAGGCCGAGATCAGCGCGGCGTTCTCGGGCTCCATGATGAAGTTGAGGAAGGTCTTGGCCTCCTCGACGTTCTGCGCGTCCGCGAGCACGGCGACCGAGTCCATCCAGAGCACGAAGCCCTCCTGCGGATAGCCGAAGCGCACGTCCGGGTTCTTCTCGCGCGCGCGGAACGCCGCGCCGTTCCAGTAGAGCGAGGCGGCGAGGTCGCGCCCGGCGAACTTTTCGATGATGCCGTAGTCCATCGCGAGCCACTTCTCCTTGGCGGCGACGAGCGTGTCGCGCACCTTGCGGAGCAGGTCCTTGTCGGTCGTGCAGCTCTCGCCGCCGTGGTAGTAGATCGCCGAGTGCATCACGTCCTGCATCTCGGGCGCGACGTTGATCTTGCCCCAGAGCGCCTCCGGCGGGTCGAAGATCACGGCGGAGGTGTTGAGATCGCCGTCGTAGACCGAGGTGTCGACGACGACGCCGACCGAGCCCCACTGCCACGGCACGGTGTATTCGCGGCCCGGATCCCAGTCGACATCCTTCCAGCGCGGGTCGATGTGGCGGTAGTTCTCCATCTCGGGGATGCCGGGCTTGATGATCAGCCCTTCCTCGACCCAGATCGGCACGTAGGTGTGCGATGGCACCACGATGTCGAAG
>CAZWDE010000110.1:0-9764 GCA_964632555.1 uncultured Limibaculum sp. | reverse complement strand
ACACGTTGCCCGACTGCGGCGAGAGCGCGAAGGCCTGGTTCGAGAGCGCGGTCAGGCCGTTCATGTTGGGCACGTCGGCGATCGGGATCTGGAACAGCGCGACGCGCTGGCCGGTGTCGTAGACCCCCTGCAGGATCCCCCGCTCGTCGACCTCGAGCGAGGAGAGCGTGCCGGCCGGCGCGCCGTCCTTGATGATGTTGGTCGGTGCGAATTCGGCGTCGAGCTGGCTGAGGCCGCCCTGCACCGTCGGCTCGGGCGAGCCGATGAAGATCGTGATCGGCACCTCGCCGTCCGAGGCCTGCACGGTCAGCTCGCCGGTCAGCGGATCGAAGGTCGCGGGGCTGTAGCCCGCCGGCTCGCCGGGCGTGCCGGTGAGGTCGACCTCGGTGACGCCGCCCGGATTGAGCAGCACGCCGCCCTGCGTGTCGTCGAACGCGAGGTCGAGCGAGGCGACGGGCGCGGCCGGGTCGGGGCCGGCGCTGTCGAAGAACGAGATGTTCCACTGGTTGGTCGGCGGGTCGCCGGCGGCGGCGGGCAGCACGGGCGTGTAGACGATGCGCAGCGTCTTCTCGCGGCCCACGCTGTCGAAATACTGGATCGGGCTTTCGAGCACGTTGGGCGCGGTGAGCGTGAACTCGGTGTCGCGCGCCGGCAGGTTGACGCCGAGCGAGATCGAGGAGGTCTGCTGCGCGGCGGTGAGGAAGGGGGAGACGCGCACCGGCTCGAGGCTCGAGGTGCCGTCGCGCACCACGGCGCCGCGCAGATTGCCGGCCGAATCGGTCGGGAAGCCGAGCAGCGCGAGACCCGACTTGGTGACGAGGAAGCCCGTCTCGTTGGTGCGGAAGGAGCCCGTCGGCGTCATCAGGAAGGGCCGCTCGTTGGCCGGGAGGTCGAGCCGCTCGGCGTCGGTCACCGGCAGCATGCCGTTGCCCGCGATCGCGAGATCGGTGGAGTTCGACGTCGATTCGAGCGAGCCCGAGGTCTCGACGTCGCGGAACGAGATCGAGCGCACGCCGGCCGCCGTGTAGATCGAGGTGCGCGGATCCGCGGTGACGAGAGAGGCGAACTCCACCGTCGCGCGGCGGTAGCCCGGCGTCGACGAATTGGCGATGTTGTCGGAGATGGTGGCGAGCTTGGTCGAGTTGACCAGAAGACCAGCGACACCGGCGTTCAGCGACGACGAAAGGCTCATGTTCCCACCTCCAGAGGCTCGATCTGCCGGGACGCTAGCCGCAGCGTCGTTAAGCGGCGCCTAACGGAGCGCGCGCAGCAGCGTCAGCGCGATCCGCCGGTTCTCGGGCGCCGCGGGGTCCTCGGAGAGCGGCTCGCGCGCCGCGCGCCCGCTGACGCGCGCGATGCGCGCCTCCGGAAGACCCGCCGCCACGAGCAGGCGCCGCGCCGCGTTGGCGCGCGCGGTCGAAAGGGTCCAGTTGTCGCCGCCGCCGCGGGCGAACGGCGCCGCGTCGGTGTGGCCGACCACGTCGATCGGGTTGGCGACGAGGCCGAGGACCGGGGCGATCACCTCGATGAGCGCGACGAGCTCGTCCGAGGCGGCGGCCGAGCCCGAGGCGAAGAGCGGCTCGGCCCCGGTGTCGACGATCTCGATGACCAGCCCCTCGGGCGTGAGGCGCAACAGGAAATGCTCGCCCGCCGCCCCGCCCGCCGCGGCGACGGCCGCGCCGATCTCCTCGGCCAGCGCCTCGAGCCGGCGCGCCTCGGCCGCCCGGGCCTCGGCATAGGCCTCCGCACCTGGCGCCGCCTCGGCGTCCTCGGGCGGCGCGTTCGCGTCGTGCGGGAGGTCGGGCAGGGCGTCGAGCGGCTGGGCCGGGGTCGGGGGCAAGTCGCCCCGCCCCTGCCGGCCCTCCGACGCGGGCACCGGCTCGCGCGAGCCCGCCCGCTCGTCCGGCAGCGCGATCGCGTCGCCGCCCAGCATCCCCGTGCCGCCGGCCGAGATCCGCGCCAGCGGGATCGCCGGGTCGAAATAGTCCGCGAGCCCCTTGCGCTGCTTCTCGGTCGTGGCGTTGAGCAGCCACATCAGCAGGAAGAACGCCATCATCGCGGTCACGAAATCCGCGTAGGCCACCTTCCACGCGCCGCCGTGATGGCCCTCGGCCGCCTTCTTCGTCACCTTGCGCAGGATCACCGGCGCGCCCCGTTCGGCCATTTCGCGCTCCCCGCCCGTCTTCACCTCGCCCCGAGAGAGCCACGGCTTTCTCAAGGCTTCGCGCAGGGGGATGGTTAACGCTCTGGTGACGCGGGCCGTGCAGGGTCCTGCGGCCGACCGGCGCGACTGCGAGGAGACCGAGATGGCCGAGCCCCCGACCTCCAAGACCGCGAGCATCCTCGCGCGCAAGGTGCGGGGGCCCAAGATGCGGCTCGCGGGGTTCCCGCCGATGGACGCGCTCTGCCACAGCTTCGCCGGCATCTCGGCGACGCGCGTGCGGGCCGAGCTCCGCCCCGGCATCGACGTGTCGGTCTACGGCTTCGAGGTGGCCCGCCACGGGGACTATCTGCGGGGGCTCTTCGCGCCCTCGGCGATCTACGTGCTGTCCTTCGCGGGCAAGCAGGGGATGGCGCTGACCAAGGCGCATCCGCGGCTCCTCGGCAAGGTGCTCGACATCTATCTGGGCGGCGACGGCTCGTTCGAGGAGTCGAACTTCTCCCGCTCGCTGACCGAGATCGACCTCTCGATCTACGGCCGCTTCGTCGACATCATGGCCGGCTGCTTCGACGACGCGGTCCGCGAGCAGTGCGGGCGCTCGGTGATCGGCGTGGCGACGCGCACGCGCTTCGAGCAGCAGCCCGGCATGGTGCGGATCGCGCCCGACCAGGCGGAGGTCTTCATCATCAAGCTCAACTTCCACATGAAGGACGACAAGCGGGGCGCCGGGCTCGATTTCGTGGTCCCGGTCTCGGTGCTCGAGACGCTCAAGCGCGACCTGATCGCGGCGCAGGGGCAGGGCAGCGACAGCCTCCGCGGCGAGTGGTCGCGCCACATGCTGCGGGAGGTGCTCGACACCGAGCTCAAGCTCTCGGCGGTGATCCCCACCGGGCGGCACCATGTCGGCGCGCTCTCGCGGCTCAAGCACGGCGACCTGATCGAGCTGCCGCGCGACGCCCTGCAGAAGATCGAGCTGCGGGCGGCCACCGCGCAGGGGCCGACCGCGGTCGCCACCGGCCGGCTCGGCTCGGTCGACTGGGCCAAGGCGATCCGTCTCGACGGCCCGGTGTCCGAGGGCTTTCTCGCCCCGCTGCGAACGCGGCGCGGCGATCTGGGCGACTGACGCGAAACCGCTCCCCCGCCGCGGCGCGATGCGCTAGCCTCCCGAGGCGCGCGACTCGGGGGACGGCGATGGCGCTCGGACGCATGGGGCTGGCAGCTGCGGCGCTCGGCGGGGCGCTGCTCCTCGCGGCGGCGGGCGCGAGCGCGCAACCCGCCAAGGCGCTCTTCGGCGCCGCCCGCGCGCCGACCGCCGAGCCCCCGACGCCGCACGGCTCCTACGCCGCGGGCTGCATCGCCGGCGCCGTCGAACTCGCCGAGACCGGGCCCGCCTGGCAGGCGATGCGCCTCTCGCGCAACCGCAATTGGGGGCACCCGGAGGCGATCGCCTTCGTCGAGCGCCTCGGCCGGCGCGTGCAGGAGATCGGCTGGCCGCGGCTCTATGTCGGCGACATCTCGCAGCCCCGGGGCGGGCCGATGACCTCGGGCCACCGCTCGCACCAGATCGGCCTCGACATCGACATCTGGTTCCGCCGCCCCGAGATCCGCCCGATCGGGCGCGCCGCGCGCGAGCGGATCGGCAGTCCGTCGCTCGTGGCGGCCGACCGGCGCTCGCTCACGGCCGACTGGACCGGCGACCATCTGCGGATCCTGCGCGCCGCCGCGTCGGACCCGGCCGTGGCGCGCATCTTCGTCAACGCCGCGATCAAGCGCCGGCTCTGCGCCGAGGCGACGGGCGAGCGGGGCTGGCTCCGCCGCATCCGCCCGTGGTGGGGGCACGACAGCCACTTCCACGTGCGCCTGTCCTGCCCGGCCGACGCGCAGGGGTGCGTCGACCAGGCGCCGCCGCCGCCGGGCGAGGGCTGCGGGGCCGAGCTCGACTGGTGGTTCACCGAGGAGGCCCTGAACCCGGCGCCGGCGGGGACGCCGCGGCGGGCGCTCGGCCTCGCCGAGCTGCCGGCGGCCTGCCGGGCGCTGGTCGGGCGGTGACGGGGCCGGCAATGCGCACGGCTCTCGCCCTCCTCCTCTCGGCCGGGCTCGCGGCGGCCGACGAGCGCGGGCCGACGGCCGAGGGCGCGGCGCTCTCGGTGTCGGCGGAGCCCGTGGCGATCGCGACGGACGGGCTCGCGCCCGGCGTGACCCTCGCGGGCGCCTGGGTGCTGACGGGCGAGCACCCGGCCTTCGGCGGCCTCTCCGGCCTGCTCGTCGAGGCCGGCGCGCTCGTCGCGATCACCGATCGCGGACACTGGCTGACGGCGCGCCTCGATCCCGCCGCCGAACGCCCGCTCGACGAGGCGCGGATCGCGCCCATGCTCGGCGCGGCCGGGCGCCCTCTCGCGGCGATCGACGCCGAGGCGCTCGCGCGCGGGCCCGACGGCGCGCTCCACGTCGCCTTCGAGGGAGAGCACCGGATCATGCGCCATCAGGGGCGAGGCCGGCTCGCCGAGGCGGTGGGGCCCGCGTCGCTCCGCGGGCTCGGGCGCAACGCGGGCGTCGAGGCGCTCGCCCGCCTGCCCGACGGCAGCCTCCTCGCGATCGCGGAGGAGCGCGGGGCGGCGGGCTTCCCGGTCTGGCGCGTGCGGGGCCGGAGCGCGGTGCCCGCCGCGCCCCTCCCCGCGCCGAGCGAGCATGACGTTACGGGCGCCGATCTCGGGCCGGACGGGCGGCTCTACGTCGTCTTCCGCCACTACAGCCCGCTGACCGGGGTCTCGATCCGGCTGCGCGCCTACCCGCTCGGGCCCGACGGCGCGCCCGACCCGGCCGGCATGGCCGAGCTTGCGGCCTTCGGGCCGGCCTCGGGCATCGACAACATGGAGGCCGTCGCGGCCGCGCCGGCCGCGGGCGGCGTGACCGTCTGGCTTCTCGCGGACGACAACTTCAACCCGGCGCAGCGCACGGTGCTCGTGGCGCTCGAGATCGGCCGCTGACGCAGGGGCGCATTGCGCGGAGGACGCCGCCGGCCTATGAAATCGGGCGGGCCAGCCGAGGGGAACCGGAGATGAGCCATCAGGAATTCGCCGCGATCATCGACGCGGCCTGGGACCAGATCGAGGCGACGACGCCGGAGACCGGCGGCGCCGCCCGCGACACCGTCGACATCGTGCTCGACCTGCTCGATCGGGGGCGGCTGCGGGTCGCGGAAAAGGGCGCGGACGGCCGCTGGTCGGTGAACGCGTGGACCAAGAAGGCCGTCCTGCTCTCGTTCAAGCTCTACGACATGGGCCCGATCTCGAACGGCCCCGGCGAGACCGACTGGTGGGACAAGATCTCGCTCAAATTCGCCGGCTGGAGCGGGGACGACTGGCGCAAGGCGGGCTTCCGCGCGGTGCCGGGCGCGATCGTTCGCCATTCCGCCTACATCGCCCCGGGCGTGGTGCTGATGCCCTGCTTCGTCAATGTCGGCGCCTATGTCGATTCCGGCGCGATGATCGACACCTGGGCGACGGTCGGCTCCTGCGCGCAGATCGGCAAGAACGTCCACATCTCGGGCGGGGTCGGCATCGGCGGCGTGCTCGAGCCGATCCAGGCCACCCCGGTGATCATCGAGGACGGCGCCTTCATCGGCGCGCGCTCGGAGGTGGTCGAGGGCGTGATCGTGCGCGAGGGCGCGGTGATCGGCATGGGCGTCTATCTCGGTGCCTCGACGCCGATCGTCGACCGCGAGACCGGCGCGATCACCCGCGGGGAGATCCCGCCCTATGCGGTCGTCCTGCCCGGCACGCTGCCGGGCAAGCCGCTGCCCGACGGCTCGCCCGGTCCGGGCCTTTACTGCGCGGTGATCGTCAAGCGCGTCGACGCGCAGACCCGCGCCAAGACCGCGATCAACGAGCTCTTGCGTGGCTGACGCGCCGCGCGAGGTCTACACTCTGATGGTGGAGCTCGGGCGCCGGGCGGGCGACGGGCTCCCCGAGGACTGCGACGGCGCGGCGCTGCTGTGCTACGCGGCCGCGCGCTCGGAGAAGGAGGCGGTCGACGAGACCGTCGCGGTGCTGCGGCAGGCCGATCTCGCGCCGCTCACGGTCGAGGTGCACGGCTCGCGCGCCGAGCGCGAGGCGGAGGGGCAGGCGATCTCGCCCGAGGACCACGCGCTGATGGACCGCGCGATCGCCGAGAACGCGGTGATCGTCGCCCAGATGCTGCCGTTCCACGACGAGGACGACGAGCCGCGATCGGCGCCGCCGCGCGAGGCGGGGCCGGACGGGCCGGACGCCGGGGAGCGGCGGTGACCGCCCCGGCCGACGCCGCGGCGGGCCCGGACCCCGTCGATCTCGCCGCCCGGCTGATCCGCTGCCCCTCGGTCACGCCGGAGGAGGGCGGTGCGATCGCGCTCCTCGAAGCCGAGCTCGGCGCCGCCGGCTTCGCCTGCCACCGCATCTCGCGCGGCGGCATCGAGAACCTCTACGCCCGCTGGGGCACCGCCACGCCGGTCTTCGGCTTCGCCGGGCACACCGACGTCGTGCCGCCCGGCGATGCCGGGCTCTGGACGGTCGATCCCTTCGGCGGCGTCGAGCGGGAGGGCCAGCTCTGGGGCCGGGGCGCCGCCGACATGAAGTCGGGCGTGGCCGCCTTCGTCGCCGCCGCGGTCGCGCTGGTGCGCGAGGCGCCGCCCGGCGGCTCGGTCGCGCTCCTGATCACCGGCGACGAGGAGGGCCCCGCGCTCGACGGCACCGCCGCGATCCTCGACTGGATGGCCGAGCAGGGCGAGCGGCTCGACTTCTGCCTCGTCGGCGAGCCGACCTCGGCCACGCGCCTCGGCGACGTGGTGAAGATCGGCCGGCGCGGCTCGATGACGGCGGATCTCACGGTCTTCGGCCGGCAGGGGCACACCGCCTATCCCGACCGGGCGATCAACCCGCTGCCGGTCCTGGCCGCGATCTGCCAGCGCCTCGCCAGCACTCCGATCGACCTCGGCAGCACCCACTTCCAGGCCTCGACGCTCGCGCTCACCTCGATCGACACCGGGAACCCCGCGCCCAACGTGATCCCGGCCGAGGCGCGCGCGCGCTTCAACGTGCGCTTCAACGACCTGCACACGCCGGACAGCGTGGAGATCTGGGCCGATCAGCAGATCGAGGAGGTGCTCAAGGGCACGGGCTGCACCGCCGAGATCGACTGGGAGGTGTCGGGCGAGAGCTTCGTGACGCTGCCCGGCCCGCTCTCCGACATCGTCGTCGACGCGATCACCGACCGGCTGCTCGAGCGCCCCGCGCTCACCACGGGCGGCGGCACCTCGGACGCGCGCTTCATCCGCGAGCACTGTCCGGTGCTCGAGTTCGGCCTCGTGGGCGACACCATGCACCAGGCCGACGAGCGCGTGGCGGTCGAGGACATCCGCGCGCTCGCCGGGCTCTACCGCGACATCCTCGAGCGCTTCTTCGGCGCGTGAGGGCTCACCATTCGATGGTCTGCGGGCAGAGCCGGTTGCGCTCGATCGTGATCGCGACCTTGGTCCCGTTGCAGGTGTAGAAGCAGATCCGCGTGCGGGTGGAGATCTCCTGCGAGAGCGGGAAGCAGGTGACCGCGGCGAGGCGGTGCCCGGTGCTGCCGGCCGCGGGCGCCTCGGCCGTGCCCAGCGCATGGGCGAGGAGAAGTGCGTCGAGCATGGGCGCCTCGCGGGGTCTCTGGCCCAAGGAAAAGCCCCGCCGCGAGATGGCGGCGGGGCGGATCGGCCGGCTCGCGACGGGCGCGCCGTGGTCAGGCGGCCTTGGCGGTCAGCACGGTCGAGACCTGCGCCGACGCCTCGCCCTCGTCGAGGCGCTGCACGGCGGCGACCTCGCGGGTCAGCCGCTCGAGCGCCGCCTCGTAGAGCTGGCGCTCGGAGTAGGACTGCTCCGGCTGGTCCTCGGCGCGGTGCAGGTCGCGCACCACCTCGGCGATCGAGATCAGGTCGCCCGAGTTGATCTTCTGCTCGTATTCCTGGGCGCGGCGCGACCACATGGCGCGCTTCACCTTCGCGCGACCCTTGAGCGTGGCGAGGGCGCGCTCGACGATGTCCGGGGTCGCCAGGGAGCGCATGCCCGTCGCTGTCGCCTTCGCGGTCGGGACGCGAAGGGTCATCTTGTCCTTCTCGAACGATATCACGAAGAGCTCGAGCCGGGTGCCGGCGATCTCCTGTTCCTCGATGGACACGATCCTGCCGACGCCGTGGGCCGGATAAACCACGTAGTCGTTCGGCCGGAACTGCTGCACGGTCATGTTCTCTTTCTTCGACATCGTCTCTCCAGTCCAGCGACAGGCGGAGCCGGACCGTTGCGCCGACAAAAGCCGACCGTGCCGGTCCGGCACGTCGGTTCGCAGGGCAATGATCCGCAGAGGACAGCCGGACCGATTCGGGTCGGTTCCGTCCTCGATCCGCAAATGCAAAAGAATTGTAACACAGACTGACCTATTAAGCCAGACCGTCGGGCACGGGGTTCCCCGTCCCGTGACCGTCGCGCGCCGCGGCGCCGGCCGGCGCGCCCGTCAGTCGCCCTCGCCCGGCGCTTCGGAGATGTATTTCTCGAGCTTGCCCGTCTCGCCGTCGAACATCTCGGCGTCCGGCAGCGGCTCCGTCTTCTGCGTGATGTTGGGCCACGCCTCGGAATACTTGTGGTTGAACGCCACCCACTGTTCGGTTCCGCTCTCGGTGTCGGGACGGATCGCGTCGGCCGGGCATTCGGGCTCGCAGACGCCGCAGTCGATGCACTCGTCGGGGTGGATCACCAGCATGTTCTCCCCCTCGTAGAAGCAGTCGACCGGACACACCTCCACGCAGTCGGTGTACTTGCACTTGATGCAGTTGTCGGTGACCACGTACGTCATAGGGCCCTCTCTCGCTCGGGACGGCGGCGCCGGTGGCGGCTCGCCCTTATCCGAGTGGATAGGTCTGGAAAGCGGGACGATCAAGGGTCGCGCTGACGCAACCGGTCGATTTCGCGGCGCTCCCGCTTGGTGGGTCGCCCGGCGCCCCCGTCGCGGGCCGCCGGCTCGGCCGGCGTCTCGGCGTCGGGGCCGGCCGCGTCGGGCGGGTCGAGATCGGTGTAGAGCGCCTGCGCTTCGGGCGCCGGGCCGCGCCGCGCCGACAGCGCCTCGATGCGGATCACGCGGATGCGTCCGGCCTGCGGGAAGGTCAGCACGTCGCCCGGGCGGACCGCCTGCGCCGGCTTGGTGCAGCGCTCGGTGTTGATCCGAAGCCGTCCGGCCGAGGCGATCTCGGCCGCGAGGCCGCGCGTCTTGAAGAAGCGCGCGTGCCAGAGCCACTTGTCCACGCGGAGGCGCTCGGCCGGGCCGTCCGACATGCCTCAGCGGTTCTTCAGTTGCTGGAGGATCGCGAACGGGCTGTCCGGGTCGATCGGCTTGTCGTCTTTCGGCTTGCCGCGGTCGCGGTCGCGATCCCGGTCGCGCGCCTCGGCGCCCCGCTCGTCCTCGCGCCGCTTGCCCTTGCCCTTCCCCTTGCCGCGCGGGCGGTGGCCGTCGCCCTCGCCGCCATGCCGCGCGCGCTCCGGCTGGCCGCGCTCCGGCGCGGCGGGCGCAGGCCGGGCCGTTGGCGGGGCGGGCGCGCCGT
>CAZWDE010000109.1:0-9816 GCA_964632555.1 uncultured Limibaculum sp. | reverse complement strand
CCCGGTCGGGCAGCCAGATCAGGTTCTCGGCGTGATAGTCGCGCAGCACGAGCGCGGTGCGGTCCGCCGCGACCGGCCCGAGCGCGGCGAGGAGGTGGCCCTCGATCTCCTCGGCGAGGCCCGCGGGGGCCGGCCGCCCGGTGGCGCCGGGCAGGTACCAGGCGCTGGCGAGACGCGCCTCGGCCGCGAGCGCCGCCCCGTCGTAGGGCCGGAGCGGGGCCGCGGCGGGGGCGCGCGTCTCGGCCGCCACGAGATCGACGGCGGCCGCGTAGAGCGCCGGCTCGGCGGCGGGGTCGGCGGCCGCGACCCGGGCGAAGACCGCGTCGCCGAGATCCTCGAGCAGCAGCAGCCCGGCCTCGGGATCGGCGGCGAGCGGCTCTGGGGCCGAGAGGGCGCGGGCCCGGAGTTCCCCCGTGACCTCGAGGAACGGGCGGATGTCCTCGCCGCGCTCGGGCGGCGCGTCCATCAGGACGGCGCGGCGCGCGCCCTGCTCGAGGCGGAGGTAGCGCCGGTTCGAGGCGTCGCCCGCGAGCGGGCGGAGATCCGCCGCGCCCCAGCCGGCCGCGCCGAGGAACGCCGCGATCCGCTCGCCGCGCTCCGCGCTCGCCGGGGCGGGCGCCCTCAGCCCCATGCGGCCTCGAGCGCGCGGCGAAGCGCCGCCCAGCGCGCGCCCTCGGCCTCGACGGCGGCGCGGCGGGCGGTGTCCGGTGCCTCGGGCAGCGGCGCGAGATCGACGGCGACGCGCGGCTCGGGCAGCGACTCGCCCAGCCGGTCCGGCCACTCGACCAGCAGGAGAGCCGGGCCGCGGTCCTCGAGGCCGAGCTCGGCCGCCTCCTCGGGGCCCGACAGCCGGTAGAGATCGGCGTGCCACGCCTCGCGCGCGCCCGCGGCGTGCGTGTTGACGAGCGTGTAGGAGGGCGACGGCACCTCGCGGGCCGGATCGCCCAGCCAGGCGCGGAGCACCGCGCGCGCCAGCGCCGACTTGCCGGCGCCGAGCGGGCCCGAGAGCAGCAGCGCGTCGCCGGCGCCGAGATGCGCCGCGAGGAGCGCGCCGAGGCGCGCCGTGGCCGCCTCGTCCGCGAGGTGGATCGCGCGCGCGCCCGCGCCGGGCCGGTGCTGCCAGGGTGCCGTCATGGCGCCAGTTAGCCCGAGCGGCGGGGGCTTGTCAGCCTCCCGAGGCGACAACGGCGCGGTCGTCGAGCACGTCGATCGCGTGCGCGCCGATCGGCTCGGGGAAGCGGCACAGGATCTCCACCGCGCCGCCGTCGGCGTCCTCGGCGATGCGGATGGTGCCGCCCTCGGCCGCCACGAGGCGGCGCACCAGCGAGAGCGTCGGGCTGTTGATCTCGACCGCGCGGCCGAGGAGGCCCGGCCCCCCGGCGGCGTCGAGCAGCCCGGGCTCGGCGGTCTCGCGCGTGGCGATCTCGACGGTGCCGTCCGCCTCGCGCCGGCCCGAGAGCGTGACGCGGCCGAGCGCCGGGCAGCGGTGGATCGCGTCCGCCGTCAGGTTGAAGATGATCTGGCGCAGCCGCACCGGATTGCCGCCGAGGAGCCCGATCGGGCTGCCGAGGCGCACCTCGAGCCCCACCTGCGCCTCCGCCGCCCGCTTCTCGAGCAGCGCCACCGTGGTTTCGAACACCTGCTCGACGCCCGGCGCGTCCTCCTCGCCCTCGAGCGGGTCGATCTGCAGCGAGGCGAGCTCGGTGACGGTGCTGATCGTGTCGAGGAGCTGCGCCGCCGCCTCGAGGATCCCGGAGACGTAGCGCCCCTGCTGCTCGGAGAGCTCGCCGAAGCGCGGCGAGGACAGCAGCTCGCCGAAGCCGAGGATCGTGTTGAGCGGCGTGCGCAGGCGGTGGGAGATCTGGTCGAGCACGGCCGAGCGCATCTGCTCGGCCGCCTCGAGCGCCTCGTTGCGCTCGCGGAGCGCGGCCGCGATGCGCTCGCTGTCCGTCACGTCGGCGAAGAGCGCCATGGTCGAGCCGTCCGGCAGCGGCGCGAAGCGCGCGGCCAGCATCCGGCCCGAGCCGAGCGAGAGCCGCGAGGTCCAGGCCCGGCGGTTCTCCTCGCCGGTCGCGTAGTGCACCATCCGGTCCCAGACCTCGACCTCGACCGCGAGCCGCGAGCAGAGCCCGGCGAGGTCGGAGGCGTGCATGCCGAGGGTGACGCTCGCGGGATCGGTGTCCCAGATCTCGTGGAAGGCGCGGTTGACGAACTGCAGCGTGCCGTCGGGCGCGAAGACCGCGAGCCCCTCGTTGAGGTTCTCGAGCGTCGAGTTGATCAGGTCGTCCATGTGGCGGTTGCGTCGCTCGAGGCGCATGCGCTCGGTGACGTCGTCGAAGATCACGGCGAGGGCGCCGTGGGGATGCGGCCGGCCGAGCACCCGCATCGTCGTGCCGTCGGCGAGGTTCCAGAGCTCCTCGTAGTCGGCCCGCTCGGTGTCGTCGAACAGCCCGAGCAGCCGGTCGCGCCAGCCGTGATAGTCGCGCATCTCGGGGATGCGGCGCGCGGTGCGCAGGCGGTCGAGGATGTCGCGCAGCTTGGGCCGCCGGGCGAGCCATGCCGGGTCCTGCTGCCACATCGCGGCGAGCGCGGGGTTGAAGAGCGCGAGCGTCTGGTTGCGGTCGAAGATCGCGAGCCCGACGGTGAGATGCGCGAAGGTCTCGGTCATCGTCTGCACGAACCGGGTGAGCGAGCGCTCGGCCGAGGCGGCGACCGAGGCGTCGGTCGCGAAGCCGACGAGGGTGCCGTCCTCGCCCGCGACCTCGACGACGGTGACCGGCAGGACGCTGCCGCCGTGGACGACCTCGAGACGCCGGTGCACGGCGCCGGGCTCGCCCGTCGCGCCGCTGCCGCCGCGGAGCGCGAGCAGCTCGAGCAGGCCGGTGGCCGAGACGGTGCCCTCGGGGAAGCGGACCGCGCCGGTCGACCAGACGGGCTCGCCGGCGCCGTCCCGCAGCCAGACCGCGAGCGCCCCCTGCCGGCTGAGCGCCGACAGCCGGTCGATCGGCCAGTCGGGCTCGGCGCGGTGCGGCGCGCGCGCGCGGAGCGCGTCGCGGATGCCCCGCCCGTCGTGGAGGTGGACGCAGATCTCGCCGCCGCGCGGGAAGGCGGTGACCTCGTAGGGCACCCCGTCGTCGCTGAAGAACACGCGGCTCAGCGGATGGCCGGTCTCCTGCACGGCGCGGATGGCGGTCTCCGCGGCCGCGCCCTCGGCGCCGAGGACGCGGCGCACCTCGGCAAGGCCGCTCGCCGACCGGCCGTCGAGCACGCGCCGATCCCGGGCGGCGCAGGCGCATCGCCCGACGACGACATGCCCGGCCGCGCCGTCCGGCGCCGCACCCTCCTGCGCGCCGCGGCGCGCGAGCAACAGCGCGCCGATCGCGACGACGGCGATGCACACGCTCGACATGACCGCCCAAAAGGCGAGTTCGTGAGACAGCACCGACCCCGACCCTGGCACCATCCTGATACTGACTGAGCGTAACACGCAACGAGATGACCTAAAAGCGAAGTCTTAACACATCACCAAGATGTCCAAATCATGCGGCGTCAGGACGTAGCCGGTCGCATTTTCGACACATTGGTCATTTGTTGGAAGTCACGTCGCCGCAGGATCGGCGCGTTGGGCGGCCAGACGATCTCGATGATTGCGCCGGGCGGCAGGGCGACTTCGGGCGGCAGCGCGGTCTTGGCGCGGCGCCGGCGGGCGTCGGCGCCGTTGGCGAAGGCGATCTCGGCGCCCGTGCGCTCGAGCAGCGTGCGCGCGATGAAGAGGCCGAGGCCCATCCCCTCGTAGGGATCGCGCCCGGCCCGCCCGCCGCGCGCCCGGGTCGTGACATAGGGCTCGCCGAGCCGCGGCAGAATGTCCGCCCCGAAGCCGGGCCCGTCGTCGCCGATGGCGATCCGCAGCGCGCCCTGCCGCTCGGCGATGTCGATCCACACCGTGCTCTCCGCGAAGTCGACCGCGTTCTGGATCAGGTTGCGCAGCCCGTGGATGAGCTCGGGGCTGCGCGCGATCTGCGGCTGCTCGCGCCCGGCCTTGCCGATCGGCAGGCCGTTGAAGCGCTGGATCAGCCGCTTGCCGCGCTCGGCATGGGGCGCGGCCGCCTCCTCGACCACGGCGGAGACCGGCGCGGTGGCGAAATGCATGTCCTCCCGGCCCGTGCGCGAGAGATCGGCCATGATCTGCCCGCACCGTTCGGCCTCCTGGCGGATGAGCGCGGCGTCCTCGGCCAGCACCGGGTCGTCCGACAGCTCGCGGGCGAGCTCGCCGGCGACCAGCTTGATCGTCGCGAGCGGGGTGCCGAGCTCGTGCGCCGTCGCCGCCGCGATGCCGCCGATCGCCGCGAGGCGCTGCTCGCGGGCCAGCGCGATCTGCGTCGCCGACAGCGCCTCGGACATCCGGTAGGCCTCGACGGTCACGCGCCGGGCGTAGAAGGAGAGAAACACCGTGCCGATCGCGAGCCCGGCCATCAGCCCGAAACGGTAGAGCGCCGGGACCTCGAGCGCCGTGCCGTCGACCTGGACGAGCGGCAGGTGAACCAACTCGACGAGCGGGATCGTGGCGAGCGCGAGCAGCCCGAGCGCCAAGGTCGAGCGGAGCCGCAGCGCGGTGGCCGAGATCGTGACGGGCGCGAGGATGAGCACCGCGAAGGGGTTGTTGAGCCCGCCGGTCAGCATCAGCAGCGCCGCGAGCTGCAGGAGATCGAAGGCGAGCGAGGCCCAGGTGCCGGTCTCCGAGAGCCGCTTCTCGGCCGGGTGCACGAGATAGCCCGCGAGATTGACCGAGACCGAGGCCGAGATCGCCAGCGCGCAGAGCCCGAGCGGCAGCTCGAAGCCGAGCCAGCGATCGGCGATCAGCACCGCCGCGCTCTGTCCGGTGATCGCCACCCAGCGCAGAACGACCAGCGTGCGCAGCCGGACCCAGTCGCCGCGCGCGTGGCTGTCGAAGAACCCTGGCGTGGTGGTGCTCTGGGCCATACATCCGTTGTAACCTCGGCGCGCGCGCTGGGAAGGCGGGTGCGCGGCGGAGGGCTCTCGAAAGCGGAGGCGTCGATGCGGAAGTTGGTTTTGGGCGCGGCCGGCCTCGCCATGGCGGCGATCGCGGGCGGCGCGGCGTGGCTCCTCGTCACGGGCGAGGGCGAGAGCGCGGCCGAGGCGGCGCCCGGCGTGGTCGATGTCGGCGGCGCGGATCTCGGCGGGCCCTTCACGCTCACCGACCAGACCGGGCGCCGCGTGACCGCCGAGGAGGTGATCGACGGGCCCACGCTCGTCTATTTCGGCTACACCTTCTGCCCCGACGTCTGCCCGATCGACACCGCGATCATGGTCGAGGCGACCGAGATGCTGGCCGAGCGCGGGATCGAGGTGACGCCGGTCTTCGTCACGGTCGATCCCGAGCGCGACACGCCCGAGGCGCTCGCCCTCTGGGCCGAGGCGATGCATCCCGACCTCGTCGCGCTCACCGGCAGCCCGGAGGCGATCGCCGAGGCGGCCGAGGCCTACCGGGTCTATTACAGCCGGGTCGAGATGCCCGACAGCGCGGCCGGCTACCTGATGAACCACACGGCCTTCACCTATTTCATGACGCCCGACGGGATCGCGGGGCTGTTCCGCCACGGCGTGGCGCCCGAGACGATCGCCGCCGAGGTCGCCCGCACGCTCGGGGACCGCGGGGAGGGAGCGGCAAGCTGACGCAGCCTTGCCGGCGTCGGGCGGCGGGGGAATATGTCCCGGTCATGATGGATGATCCGACCAAGGTCCGAGAGATGAACGACGCCCGCGCCGAGATCGGCGCCGACAACACGCTCCTGCTCGTCGACGACGACCAGCCCTTCCGGCAGCGGCTCGCGCGCGCCATGGAGCGCCGCGGCTTCGCGCCGATCCTCGCCGAAAGCGTGGCGGAGGGGCTGGCGGTGGCGCGCGACACGCCGCCCGCCTATGCGGTGGTGGACCTGCGGCTCGAGGACGGAAACGGGCTCGACGTGGTCGAGGCGCTGCGCGAGCGCCGGCCCGACTGCCGCTGCGTCGTGCTCACCGGGTACGGCGCCATCGCGACGGCCGTCGCCGCCGTCAAGATCGGCGCGGTCGACTATCTCGCGAAGCCCGCCGACGCCGACGACGTGGAGAAGGCGCTGCTCACGAAGGGCGAGCAGAAGCCGCCCCCGCCCGAACACCCGATGTCGGCGGATCGCGTGCGCTGGGAGCACATCCAGCGGGTCTTCGAGCTCTGCGACCGCAACGTCTCGGAGACGGCGCGCCGGCTCAACATGCACCGGCGGACGCTGCAGCGGATCCTCACGAAGCGCAGCCCCCGCTGACCGGAAGCGCCTCCGCGGCCTCGGGCGTGTCCCGCGCGGAATCCGGCCGGCGCGGCCGGCCGGATATTTGATCGATCGCCCCGCCGGTCGGCGGGGCGGGACGTCGCCGCGGGCGCGTCGCATCACGCACCGTGCTGCGCCCGCCGCGGGCGCCCGCGCGCCGGTCCGGCGCGCCGGGGTGGGCGGGCGGGCGGCGTGCCGGACCGGCGCGCGCCCTCAGGCCGCGTCGCCGCGGGCCTCCTCGAAGAGATGGCGGTGGGCGCCGTAGCCCTCGGCCTCGAGATCGGCCACCGGCACGAAGCGGAGCGCGGCCGAGTTGATGCAGTAGCGCCGGCCCGTCGTCTCGCGCGGCCCGTCCGGGAACACGTGGCCGAGATGGCTGTCGCCGTGCTTCGAGCGCACCTCGGTGCGGGTCATGAACAGCGAGCGGTCGGTCTTCTCGACGACCAGCTTGGGGTCGACCGGGCGGTCGAAGCTCGGCCAGCCGGTGCCGCTGTCGAACTTGTGAACGCTCGCGAAAAGCGGCTCGCCGGACACCACGTCGACATAGAGCCCCGGCTCCTTGTGGTCCCAGTAGGCGTTCTGGAAGGGCCGCTCGGTGCCCTCGTGCTGGGTCACCCGGCGCTGCTCGGGCGTGAGCCGGGCGAGCGCCTCCTCGCTCCTCTCATAGGTCCTGGTCATCGCTCTCTCCGTCGTCTCATGGGCCTCGCCGGGGATATGGGGCGCGGGCCCGCTCCCGGCCAAGGGGCGGCGGGCTATCGCGCGGGCGGGGCGAGCGCGGTCAGCAGATAGTTGACGCGCGTGTCGCGGGAGAGCCGCCAGCCGCGGATCGGGTCCCACGCCATCCCGCGGACATCGGCCACCGCGAGGCCCGCGGCCGCCGCGTCGTCGCCGAGCTCGGTCGGCCGCACGAAGCGCCGCCAGTCATGGGTGCCGCGCGGCAGCCAGCCGAGCGCGATCTCCGCCCCGAGGATCGCGACGGCCCAGGCGCGGGCCGTGCGGTTGAGCGTCGAGAGGATCAGGCACCCCCCCGGCGCGACGAGCCGCGCCGCGGCGGCGACGAAGGCCGTGCGGTCCGGCACGTGCTCGACGACCTCGAGCGCGAGCACCGCGTCGAAGCGGCGCCCCTCCCCCGCGAGCGCCTCGGCCGTCGGCGCGCGGTAGGCGATGGCGAGCCCCGCCGCCGCGGCGTGCGCCCGCGCCGCCCCGACATTCGCCGCGCCCGGGGCGATCCCCGTGACCGCGGCGCCAAGGCGCGCCAGCGGCTCGGCGGCGAGCCCGCCGCCGCAGCCGATGTCGAGCGCCGAGAGGCCCGCCAGCGCGCGCGGCGCCCGGCGGTCGCGCCCGTGCGTCGCCGCGATCTGCGCGGCCGCATAGCCCATGCGGCAGGGGGTCATCGCGTGCAGCGGGGCGAGCGGTCCGGCCGGGTCCCACCAGCGCGCCGCGAGCGCCTCGAACCGCGCCACCTCGCCGCGGTCGACGCCCGCCCCGTCCGCTCCGGCCTCGGTCGTTCCGGCCCCCGTCATCGGCTCCCCGCGGTCGCTTGCATCGGTTCCGGGTATCACATAGTGCAGTCCGGAGGGGGTGCGGCAATCCGCGGTGCTTCGCGGCCCCCGCGCGCGCCAGGAGACGAGGACACCCGACTGTCGATGGCCGATCCGCGTCTCTTTCCGCCGACGGAGCCCTTCGCCCGCTATCACCTCCCCGTCGGCGACGGCCACGAGATCTATGTCGAGCAGTGCGGGCGGCCCGACGGCCAGCCGGTGATCGTGCTCCACGGCGGCCCCGGCGCGGGCTGCAGCCCCTACATGCGGCGCTTCTTCAACCCGCGGCACTACCACGTGGTGCTGTTCGACCAGCGGGGCGCGGGCCGCTCGCGGCCGCAGGGCGAGCTCGAGGCCAACACCACCTGGCACCTGCTGCGCGACATCGAGGCGATCCGGCAGCGTCTCGGCGTCGAGCGCTGGCAGGTCTTCGGCGGCTCCTGGGGCTCGACGCTGGCGCTCCTCTACGCGCAGGCCCATCCCGATCGCGTGACGGCGCTGCTGCTCCGCGGCATCTTCACGATGACGGAGGCCGAGCTCGACTGGTTCTACGGCGGCGGGGCCGCGCGCTTCTTCCCCGAGGCCTGGGCCGAGTTCGTGGCGCCGGTGCCGTCCGCCGAGCGCGGCGATCTCATCGGCGCCTATCACCGGCGCCTGACCGGCCCCGACCAGGCCGAGCAGGTGCGCTACGCCCGGCCCTGGGTGCGCTGGGAGAGCGCGACCGCCTCGCTCCGCCCCTCGCGCGGCGGGCTGCTCGACGGCGCGCAGGCGCGCGCCTTCGCCCGCATCGAGTGCCACTACTTCGCCCATGGCGGGTGGCTCGAGCGCGACGACCACGTGGCCCGCCAGATGGGCCGCCTCGCCGGGGTTCCCGGCGTGATCGTGCAGGGCCGCTACGACGTGATCTGCCCGCCCGCGACCGCGGTGCGCATCGCCGACGCCTGGCCGGGCTCGCGGCTCCGCCTCGTCGACGACGCCGGCCACGCGCTCTCCGAGCCCGGCATCTCGGCCGAGCTCCTCCGCGCGACCGAGAGCTTCGCCGAGGTCGGCTGAGCGCTTGTTCGATCAGCGCCGTGCCGACAGTTTCCGGCCTGTCATTCGACTGTGCTAGAATCGCCCCTTAAGGCGCTGCGCCGGGGAGGGGACCAATGGAGCCGCTCGTCATCACGGTCGAGATCGCCGGGTTCGTGCCCGACGGCCGGCCCTTCGAGATCACGGCCAGCTACGATGCGAACGCGGCCGTCGAGACGATCCCGGGCTTCCGAAATTCGGAACTGCTGGACGAGGTGATTGTCTTCGACGGACTCGTCTACGACCTCGACCTTTCAGGGTCCATCGCTCCGAACCGGATCGTCGTGGCCGATGATCTTGGGGACGGCGCCGCGATCGAGGACCAGATCTCGCTCGAGATCCGCATGTGGGCCAGCGACACCCGGACGATCAGCGCGGTCATCGGCCTCGAGACGCGGAACACCGATACGCTGGATGATGCGAGTTTCCCGACCGAGATCCGTCAGACCGATTTCGAGGATACCGCGATCGTTTTCCTCGAACCCTTCGTCTTCGAAGGCCTGAACCAGCGAAGCCTCGGGCAGGTGAGCACCGAGGACTTCACGCTCGCCACGACCGGCGGGCCCCCGTCCTTCCCCTGCCCTCCGCTCGACATCACCGAGGACGAGGCGCAGCGCGTCGCAAGGCTCTACGAGGGTGCGCTCGACCGAGACGGGGCGATCGACCTGCCGGGCCTCAATTTCTGGCTCCGCCAGCTCGGCGAGGGCGCCAATCTGCGGGACCTTGCGCTCGCCTTCGTCGGCTCACCCGAGTTCCAGGCGCTCTTCGGCGACCCCGAGGCGCTGTCGTCCCGCGCCTTCGTCGAGATCCTCTACGAGAACATCCTCGACCGACCGGGCGACGAAGCCGGCATCGAGTTCTGGACCGGCCAGCTCGAGAGT
>CAZWDE010000108.1:0-9831 GCA_964632555.1 uncultured Limibaculum sp. | reverse complement strand
AGAACGTCAGCTTCCCAAGCTGAATGTCGTCGGTTCGATCCCGATCGCCCGCTCCACCCCTCCCGCTCCGAGCCACGAGGGCGCCGTGCCGCGGCGCTGCGCGCGGCCCGATCGGCGCCGATCGCCGGCGCCGATTGATCGGAGTCAATGTGTCGCGGGGGCGCGCACGCCTATGGTCGCGGCAAACACCCAGACACCCGGAGGACGCCCCATGCCCAAAGACGATCCCGGCCGCGGGAGCGCGGCCCCGCGCGCGCCCGCCCGATCCGCCCGCCGGACCGAGGACCCGGCCGCGGCGGCGACCCTCGCGCCGATCCGCGCGGCCTGCGCCGCGTTCGATCCGTTGCCCCTCGCCGACGCCCTCGAGCGCATGGCGGAGCTGACCGTCCGCGCGCAGGGGATGTTCGCCGCCCACGCGGCGCAGACCGGCCTCGCCATCACGACCTTCGCGGCCAACCGCGCGATGGCGCAGGTCGAGGCCGCGCGCCAGCTCGCCGCCGCGCCGAGCCCCGCGGCGCTGCCGGCGATCTGGGCGCATGTGCTGGCGGGCTCGGTCGCCGACGCCGCCGAGGAGATGCGCCGGATCGGCCACGTCGCCGCGCGCGCGGTCGGCGAGGCCGGCGACCAGACCCGCGCCGCGACGCATATCTGCATGGCGGTCGGACGGCCGGCCGACATCGACTGAGGAGCCCCGCATGGCCGAACTCGCCTACAAGACGATCGTGGTCCACTGGGATGCCGGGATGCCGGCCTTCGCGGCCGACGCCGCAGGCCTGATCGCCCGGCGCTTCGGCGCGCATCTGACGCTCGCCTGCTTCGGCATCGAGCCCGGCGTCGCCGCCTATGGTTACGCGGCGCCGGGGGCGGCCGCGGTCGCGCTGCAGGCCGAGAACGCCCGCGAGGAGGCGCAGCGGCTCAAGGACGAGGCCGAGGCGTGGCTCTCCGCCTCGGGCATCGCCGGGGAGACGCGCGCGCTCACCTGCCCGGTCGACCTGATCGCCGAGACGATGGCCGGGGTCGCGCGGGTCTCCGATCTCGTCGTCGTGCCGCCGCCCTACGGTGCCGAGCGCGAGGACACGGCGGTGCGCGCGCTCGAGGGCGCGCTCTTCGAGGGCAGCGCGCCCGCGCTGATCGTGCCCGGCCCGGTCGAGACCGTGGGCGGGCGCGTGGTGCTCGCCTGGGACGCGGGTCTCGAGGCGCTGCACGCGGCGCGCGCGGCGCTGGCCTTCCTCGCGCGGGCCGAGACGGTGGAGATCCTGATGGTCGACCCGGAGCCCGGCGAGGCGGGCAGCGAGCCCGGCGCCGACCTCGCGCTCTTTCTCTCGCGCCACGGGGTGCCGGTCACGCTCGCGCCGGTCCCCTCGGCCGGGCACCGGATCGCCGAGGTGATCCGGCGCCGGGTCTCCGAGAGCGGGGCGGATCTTCTGGTGATGGGCGCCTACGGCCATTCGCGGCTCCGCGAGGCGCTGATCGGCGGGCCCACCCGCGCGCTGCTCGAGGAGCTGCCCTCCGCGCCGGTGCTGCTCGCGCACTGAGGCGGGGCGGGACGCGCCCGCCGACAAGGCTCGCCTCCGCGCGTCGCTCTGCTAGACTTCGGGCTGCGGCACGGAGGAGGAGCGCGGCGATGTGGGGGCGCACCCTGATGCTCGGCACCGGCATGGCGGTCGGCGGGCTGCTGCTGATCCCGGGGGCCGCGGCGGCGGCGATGCAGGGCGCGCGCACGGCGGTCGCGGTGGGCGTCGCGGCGAACCGCCTCGTCGGCCGGCAGATGCTGCGGGCGACGGCGGAAGCGGTCGAGGTGGTCGAGGATCTCGTCGCCGAGGTTCGCGCCGATCTCGAGGCGCGCAGCCGCCCCGCCGCCCGACCCGCCACCGTGGTGATCGCGGGCGCCCCGCTCGGGGGCGAGCGGGCGCCGGCGCTCCGCCCGGCCGATCTGGCGCAGAGCCACGTGGCGGGCCGGCGGCTCCGCCTGCGGTTCCGCGGCGCGGTCGAGGACGGGCAGATGGAGCGGGTCGCCGCCGAGGTGGCGGCGTTTCCCGGCGTCGCGCGCGTCCGCCTGAAGCCGCTCACCCGCAGCCTCGTCGTCGAGACCGAGGGGCCGGCCGAGGCGATCGCGGAGAGCCTCGCGCGGACCGGTGTCGTGCGCCTCGCCGAGGCGGGCTATCCCCATCCCGCCGCGCTCGCCATGAGCTTCGCGCTCGGGCGGCTCGACGACGCGATCCGCCGGCGCACGCGCGGCGAGCAGTCGCTGCGCACCGTGATCGCCATGGTGATCGAGGCCGGGGACGCGATCCGCGCGCGGCGCGGATCCGCCGGGCGCCGGGGCTAGCCCCGACTGGCGCGCGCCCCGTCCACCCGCTAGGGTTGCGCCGGGACAGAGGGAAACCGCCGCACGCCATGCAAGACGTCGTCGAGGTTCTGCCGCCGACCTACGCCCTGTGGCTGGTGGCCATCGCCGGGGTGGTGGTGCTCGGCTTCGGCCTGATCGCGGTGCTGATCCTCATGCTGATCCGCCGCTCGAACGAGATCGGCACGCTCGAGACGCGGCTCGCCGCCGAGGAGGCGCGCGCCGAGCGCGCCGTGACCGAGCGCGACGACATCCGCGACGCGCTGGAGCGGCTGATCGAGCTCGCCGACAGCGTGACCGACATCTGGACGCGCGGCCCGATCGTGCCGCCGCACGACTACGAGGGCCGGCTCGCCGACAGCATCCCGATCCTCGCGGTCACCAACCTCAAGGGCGGCGTCGGCAAGACCACGCTCGCGGCCAACCTCGCGGCCTGGTTCGACGCCCATGGCGAGCGCACGCTGCTGATCGACCTCGACTATCAGGGCTCGGCCTCGGCGATGGCGCTCGGCAACGACGTGCGCGGCCGCGACCTCGCGCAGCCGGGCGCGATCCGGCTCCTGCGCGGCGAGGTGGCGCGCGCCCACCGGATGCTGCGGGCGCGGTCGAACTCCGAGGTGATCGATTGCTACTATCCCGTGCTCAACGAGGAGAACCGGCTGCTCTTCCGCTGGCTGCTCGGCCTCACCGGCGACGATCCGCGCTACCGCCTCGCGCGCGCGCTCTTCTCGCCGCGCATCCAGACCGTCTACGATCGCATCGTGATCGACACGCCGCCGCGGGTGACGATGGGGCTGCTCAACGCGCTCTGCGCCGCCACCCATCTCGTGATCCCGACGCAGCTGAACGGCCTCTCGATCGAGGCCATGCAGAGCTTCCTCGCCACCCTCGACGCGCTCCGCCCCGATCCGCTGCCGCAGCATCAGCCCTATCGCATCGTCGGCCTGATGAAGACCTGGACCACCGACCGCCTCACGCGCGCGGAGATGAGCGCGATCGCCGAGATCGACCGGCTGCTGGCGATGCGGGGCGAGCCGAGCTCCTTCTTCCTGCGCGACGCGGTGCTGCCCACGATGTCGGGCTTCCAGCGGGTCGCGGGGCGCGCGCTCGCCTACCAGGTCGAGCCCTCGGTGCGGCCCGAGATCGACCGCATCGGGCGCCACCTCGCGGCCTTCGCGCCCTCCTATGCCGAGGCGCTCGAGTGAGCGCGCCGGGGGGGCCGTCCGATCCGGTCGCGGAGTGGGCGCGGCTTCTCGCCGAGCGCGGCGCCGACCCCGAGGCCGCGCTCGGGATCATCGAGGCGCTGGAGCACGACCCGCGGATGCGCGTCGCCGAGCTCGCCCGCCTGGCCGAACGCCTCGGCGCGCTGCCCCAGCGCCGGACCCGGGAGGCGATCCTCGACGAGATCGCACGGCCCCATCGCGAGGCGCTCGCGGCGCGCGCCAAGGCCGCCGCGCTCAAGGGGCCAGGCACGCTCTGACCGCCCGCGGCGGCGCATCAAAGCGGCATCAGGCGCTCGAGCGCGGCGGGGATCGCGGCGTAGCAGTCGACCGTCGCGTCCGGCGCGAGCGTCGCGATGGGCTCGGCCGCGAAGCCGAAGCTCGTGAGGATCACCGGCACGCCCGCCGCCCGCGCCGTGTCGACATCGGTGCGCGTGTCGCCGAGCATCACCGAGCGCGCCGGGTCCGCGCCGATCCGCCGCGCGGTCTCGCGGAAATGCTCGGGATCGGGCTTCCGAACCGGCAGCGTGTCCGCGCCCAGCACCGCGCCGAAGCGCGGCAGCACGCCGAGCCGCTCGAGCAGGATCAGCGCCAGCTTCTCGGGCTTGTTGGTGCAGACCCCGACGCGCCAGCCCGCCGCCACGAGCCCCTCGATGCAGGCCTCCACGCCCTCGAAGAGCTTGGTCTCGGCGTCGATCCGCGCCTCGTAGGCCGCGAGGAGCTCGGGATAGAGCGCGTCGGCCAGCGCCACCGCCTCGGGCGCGTCGGGGTCGCGCCCGGCCAGCGCGAGCGAGCGGCGGATCATCGCGCGCCCGCCGCGCCCGGCATGGGCGCGGTCGGCCACCGGATCGAGCCGCGGCAGCCCGTGCGGTCCGAGCGCGGCGTTGGCGGCGGCCAGCAGGTCGTCGGCCGTGTCGGCCAGCGTGCCGTCGAGGTCGAAGATCGCACCGCGCATGTCACTCTCCCGTCGCTTCAGGGCCGCTTAACCATCTTCGGCAACGATCTGAAACACAAACTGAGCGGCGGTCGCGTGCCGCGCGCTTTTTTCCCGCGAGGCCCGTGGCTATAGGGGCGCCATGTCGAACGCTGAGCCACCCGCCGCCTCCCGGCCCCTCGCCGTCGTCGTGCTCGCCGCGGGGCGGGGCACGCGGATGCGCTCGGCGCTGCCGAAGGTGCTGCATCCGGTGGGTCAGAGCCCGATGCTCGCCCATGTCCTCGCCGCGGCCGCCGCGCTCAGGCCGGAGCGGGTGGCGGTCGTCGTCGGCCACGGGGCGGAGGCGGTGGGCGCCGCGGCCCGCGCCGCCCGGCCGGACGTCGCGATCTGCGTGCAGGCCGAGCAGCGGGGCACCGCGCACGCGGTGCTCGCGGCGCGCGCGGCGCTTGAGGGCTTCGCCGGAGACCTGCTGGTGCTCTACGGCGACACGCCGCTCCTCGCGCCCGACACGCTGGCGCGCCTCCGGGCCGGGCGCGCCGGCGCCGATCTCGCCGTTCTGGGCTTCGAGGCGCGCGATCCGGGGCGCTACGGGCGGCTCGTGCTCGGCGAGGACGGTCTCGCGCGCATCGTCGAAGCGAGGGACGCCACGGCCGAGGAGCTCGCCATCCGGCTCTGCAATTCGGGCGTGATGGCCGGGGACTGCGCGACCATGCTCGCCCTGCTCGACGAGGTGCGCGCCGACAACGCGCAGGGCGAGTACTACCTGCCGGACATCGTCGGCCTCGCCCGCGCGCGCGGGCTCTCCGCCGCCGCCGTGCTGTGCGAGGAGGCCGAGACCATGGGCGTCAACGACCGGGTCGAGCTCGCCGCCGCCGAAGCCGCGTTCCAGGCGCGCGCGCGGCGCGCCGCGATGCTCTCCGGCGCCACGCTGATCGCGCCCGAGACGGTGTGGTTCGCGGCCGACACCGCGCTCGGCGAGGACGTGACTGTCGAGCCCAATGTGATCTTCGGCCCCGGGGTGCGCGTCGCGTCGGGCGCGCGTATTCACGCCTTCTGCCACATCGAGCGGACCGAGATCGGGCCGGGGGCCACGGTCGGCCCCTTCGCCCGGCTCCGCGGCGGCACCGTGCTGGGCGCGGGCGTGCGCGTGGGCAACTTCGTGGAGATCAAGGCGGCGGAGCTCGGCGAGGGCGCCAAGGCCGCCCATCTCGCCTATCTGGGCGATGCGCGGGTCGGGCAGGGCGCCAACATCGGCGCCGGCGCCATCACCTGCAACTACGACGGGGTGGACAAGCACCGCACCGAGATCGGCGACGGCGCCTTCGTCGGCACCAACGCGGCGCTCGTCGCGCCCGTCTCGGTCGGCCCCGGCGCCTATGTCGCGACGGGCACGGTGGTGACGACGTCGGTGCCGGCGGACGCGCTGGCCATCGCGCGCGTCGCGCAGCAGAACCGCGAGGGCGCGGCCGCCCGGCTCCGCCAGGTGCTGGCCGCGCGCAAGGCGGCGAAGAAGGGGTAGGGGCCATGTGCGGCATCGTCGGCGTTCTGGGCCAGCTCGAGGCGGCGCCGCGCCTCCTCGACGCGCTGCGGCGGCTCGAATATCGCGGCTACGACAGCGCGGGGCTCACAACGCTCGAGAACGGCCGGGCGGTGCGCCGGCGCGCGGTCGGAAAGCTCGCCGAGCTCGTCCGCCTCGTCGCCGCCGAGCCCGCCCGCGGCACCGTCGGCATCGGCCACACGCGCTGGGCCACCCACGGCGCGCCCACGGTGGCCAACGCGCACCCCCACGCCGCCGGGCCCGTCCACGTCGTGCACAACGGGATCGTCGAGAACCACCGCGCGCTGCGCGAGGCGCTGGCGGCGGAGGGCGTGGCCTGCGAGACCGAGACCGACACCGAGGTGGTCGCCCGGCTGATCGCGCGCGCGATGGAGGGCGGCCTCGGCCCCGCCGAGGCGGTCGCCGCCACGCTGCCGCGTCTCGAGGGCGCCTTCGCGCTCGCGATCCTCGTCGAGCGCGAGCCCGACCTGATGATCGCCGCGCGCCACGGCTCGCCGCTCGCCATCGGCTGGGGCGAGGACGAGATGTATGTCGGCTCCGACGCGCTCGCGCTCTCGCCGATGACCTCGCGCGTCACCTATCTCGAGGACGGCGACTGGGCGGTGCTCCGCCGCTCGGGCGCCGAGATCCGCGACCGCCAGGGCCGGCCGGTCGAGCGGCCGGTGCGCTCGGTCTCGGTCGAGAGCGGGCTGGTGGAGAAAGGCCGCCACCGCCACTTCATGGCCAAGGAGATCCACGAGCAGCCGGCCGCGAGCGGCCGCGTCGTGGCCCGCTACGCCGCGCCGGGCGCCGCGCCCCTCCGCCCGGTCGACTGGACGGCGATCGAGCGGCTGTTCCTGATCGGCTGCGGCACCGCCTGCTACGCCGGGCTCGTGGCCAAGCACTGGTTCGAGCGGCTGGCGGGGCTGCCGGTCGAGGTCGACATCGCCTCCGAGTTCCGTTACCGCGAGCCGCCGCTCACCGGGCGCGAGGCGGCGATCTTCGTCAGCCAGTCGGGCGAGACCGCCGACACGCTGGCCGCGCTGCGGCATGTGGCGGGCCGGGTCGCCGCCTCGGTCGCGGTGGTCAACGTCACCGAGAGCTCGATCGCGCGCGAGGCCGGCGTGGTGCTGCCGACGCTCGCGGGGCCCGAGATCGGCGTCGCCTCGACCAAGGCCTTCACCTGCCAGCTCGCCACGCTGGCGGCCACCGCCATCGGCGCCGGCGCCGCGCGCGGCCGCCTGCCGCCCGCCGAGGCCGAGCGGCTTCTCGACGCGCTGCGCGGCCTGCCGCGGCTGGTCGAGGCGGCGCTGGCGCTCGAGCCCGAGATCGCGCGGATCGCCCACGACCTCGCGCTCGCGCGCGACGTGCTCTATCTCGGCCGCGGCCGTCTGCACCCGATCGCGCTCGAGGGCGCGCTCAAGCTCAAGGAGATCTCCTACATCCACGCCGAGGGCTACCCCGCCGCCGAAATGAAGCACGGGCCGATCGCCCTCGTCGATGAGCAAACCCCCAGCGTGTTCATCGTGCCGCAGGGGCCCGTCTACGACAAGGTGGTCTCCAATATGGAGGAGATCAAAGCCCGTGGCGGACCCTTGATCGCCGTGGTAGACGAGAACGACGACCGCGCCGCCGCCGTCGCCGACGACCTGATCCGCGTGCCGCGAGTGGCGGACTTCGCTCAACCGATCGTCGCGTCCGTGCCGCTGCAGCTGGTGGCCTACCACAGGGCCGTGCTCCGAGGCTTCGACGTCGACAAACCCCGCAACCTTGCCAAGAGTGTCACGGTCGAGTAGGCGGCCAATCCGCGGAGTTGCGAGTTAACGCGTCGCGACCATCAGCATTCCACTTTGGCCGGCCGGGCTGGGTGGCGTTGACGCGTTGCCGGCCTGCATCGGCCTGCCTGCATCGGCCTGCACCGGCAACCGGGCCGCTTGGGCCCCGCCCGCGGAAGCGCCCGCCGCGGCGAAAAAGCAGCCGGCAAGAAAAGCGCCCGCCACCGCGGCTTCGGATGCGCAGGCCCCTGGCTCGTGCGCCGCAGAAGCGACTCGACCACTACAGCGAGTGCTTCCTAAAGCCCTTTCTCGGCGAGCCAGCGCTCTGCGTCGAGCGCCGCCATGCAGCCGGTGCCGGCCGCGGTCACCGCCTGGCGGTAGTAGTCGTCCGCGACGTCGCCTGCGGCGAACACGCCCTCGACGCTGGTGTTGGTGCGGAACGGCACAGTCCAGACGACGTACTTCTTCGGAGTCATCTCGAGCTTGCCCTCCAAGAACCGGGTGTTGGGCGTGTGGCCGATGGCCAGGAACATGCCGGCCGCTTCCACCTCGCGAGAGGTGGCGACAGCGGTGGCGGCGTCCGCCGGAGGCGCGGCCGCCGCCCCGTCGCCGGACGAGCCGGGTCTCGAAGAGCCGTTGGAGGGCGCCTCCCGTACGCCGATCTCACCGCTGGTGGTCGGCCTTAAGCGAACGCCTGTGAGGCCGTTTTGCTCATCGCCCAGGACCTCATCGACCTCGCTGTTCCACAAGATTTCGATCTTGGGGTTGTTCAGAGCGCGGTCCGCCATGATCTTCGACGCCCGCAGCCGGTCCCGGCGATGGACCATGTAGACCGTGCTGGCGAATTTGCTGAGGTAGTCCGCCTCCTCGACAGCGGAGTCCCCCCCGCCTACGACAACCAGTGGCTTGTCGCGGTACCGGGGCAGGGCGCCGTCGCACACCGCGCACGCCGAGACGCCGTGGTTCTTGTACCGCTCCTCAGACTCCAGGCCGAGATAGTTAGCCCTCGCGCCCGTGGCGATGATCACGGAGTGGGATTCGACCTGCTCGCCGCTGCTTGCCTTGAGTCGGAACGGCCGCCGTGAGAAGTCAACCTCAACGATGTCGTCGGTCTCGATCCGGGCTTTCATGTTCTTGGCCTGCTGACGCATCAGGTGCATCAGTTCCGGGCCGGTGCAGCCCTCCTTGGTGTGCATGTCCGCCAAGTAGGCGTGCTCACCATCCAGCGCGGTGCGGAGATACTCAGAAAGGTCTCCGGCCGGCCAACCGGGGAAATTCTCCACCTCCGTCGTGAGGGCCAACTGACCCAGCGGCAGGGTGCCGTCCTGCCTGTTCTCCTCCGTTACCGCCCCCTCGAACACCAGCGGGTTGAGGTTCGCGCGGGCGGTGTACGTGGCGGCGCTCCAACCGGCGGGGCCGCTGCCGATAATCACGACCTGTTCGGGCACAAGAGGACTCGGCGGGAGGTGGGGAGGCGAGCGGCACCGGCGTGGGCGGTCACCACGACTGCGAGTGGGCCGACTGGTTCGTCTGCCGGGCGTGCATCGGCGGACTGACGCGTTGTGACACAGTATAGCGCCGGTCGCGGCTTTCGGAAACGTGCCCCCTTGCTCCGTTCGCTAGGAGCTTCAGGACAAAAACTCCGCCAGCCGCGAGGTTTGGCTTAGTTCCAAGGGCGAGGGCGGGGTTTTGTCCGCAGAGTCTAAAGCAGATCCGGCCACATCGCGTCGCTTACGAGCAGGCCGTCGCGGGTGAGCTTCAGCCGCTCGCCTTCCTCTTGCAGCATGCCTTGACGCAAAAACCGTCCGATCGCTCCGCCCGCCAGATCGCCCACGCCCACGCCGAATCGCTCCGCGAACGCGGCGGTGTGTATCCCGTCGATCCGCCGCAGGCCGAAGACCAACGCCTCGCGGGCGACCTGCTCAGCAGTCAACTCTTCCCGCTCCGCGACGGGTGATTTGCCGGCCAGCACCCGCCGCAGATAGGCCTGCGTGCCGCGGTGGTTTGTCTCCCGAACG
>CAZWDE010000107.1:0-9839 GCA_964632555.1 uncultured Limibaculum sp. | reverse complement strand
CGGGGACGTCAGACCGTCTCGCGCCCGTGCTCGACGATCAGGCCGGGGATCGCCGCGAGCGAGGCCTGCTCGGCGACGGCTCCGGCCTTGAGAGCCTCCTTCGGCATCCCGTAGACGACCGAACTCGCCTCGTCCTGTCCGATGGTGTGGGCGCCGGCCGCGCGCATCTCCGCGAGCCCCGCCGCGCCGTCGTTGCCCATGCCGGTGAGGATCACGCCGATCGCGTTGGCGCCGGCGACGCGGGCCACGGAGCGGAAGAGCACGTCGACGGAGGGACGGTGGCGCGAGACCAGCGGGCCGTCGGAGAGAGCGACCCGGTAGTGCGCCCCCGAACGCGTGAGCTCCATGTGCCGGTTGCCGGGCGCGATCAACGCCTGCCCGCGGAGCACGCTCGCCCCGTCCTGCGCCTCCCGGACGCCGATCGCGGCGCTCTGGTCGAGCCGCTCCGCGAACGCGCGCGTGAAGCCGGCGGGCATGTGCTGGACGATGACGATCGGTGGCGCGTAAGGCGGCATCGCTTCCAGCACCAGGCGGATCGCCTCGGTTCCGCCGGTCGAGGCGCCGATCGCGACGACGGTCTGGGTGGTCTTGGCCATCGCCGCTGGCGGGCGGCGAGGGGGCGTGGCGACCGTGCCGGCCGCTGGCGGCGCCGGCGCCGCTGCGGGTGGCGGTGCGAGGCGCGCGCGCGCAGCCGCGCGAACCGCGTCCTGGATGCGGATCGTCGATTCCTCGAGAAAGCGCCGGGTGCCGATGGCGGGCTTCTGGATCACGTCGACCGCGCCGGCCTCCAGCGCGTCGAAAAGCGTGCGCGTGCCGTCGCCCACCAGCGAGGAGCACACCACGACCGGCACCGGGTGCTGGGCCATCAGGCGGCGCAGGAAGGTGATCCCGTCCATCCGCGGCATCTCGACATCGAGGGTGATCACGTCGGGCACTTCCCGGCGGATCCGCTCGGCGGCCTGGAAAGGGTCCGCCGCCGTGGCGATGACCTCGAGGTCGGGCGCCGCGCCGATGAGCTGCGCCATCGTCTGGCGCACGACCGCGCTGTCGTCGACCACGAGGACACGCGTCTTGCGGGGATCGGTCATCCCTCCTCCTTGCGATAGATCGAGGGCCGCAACGCCCGGAGGCCGAAGTGCCGCGCGTCGACGGTCTCGGAGTGGCCGGTGAGCAGCAGTCCGCCGGGTGGGAGGCGCGCGACGACCGCGCGCAGCACGCGATCACGCGTGGGGCCGTCGAAATAGATCAGCACGTTGCGGAGAAACACGAGATCCGCGCGGATCGCTGCGAGCTCTCCGGGGCGGGTCAGGTTGGCGCGCGCCCATCGGCAGCGCGCGCGCAGCTCCGGCACGATGCGGAAGCGCTCCGGCCCCTCTCGCGCGCTCAGGAGGTAGCGGTGGCGAAGCTCGAGCGGGATGCCCTCGATCTCGTCGCCGCCATAGAGCCCGATCCGGCCGCGGCGCAGGATGGGCCGGCTGATGTCGGTCCCGATGCCGTGAACCTCGTGGAGCCGCCCTGCCGCGCGGCGCTCGTCGGCCAGCATCATGGCAGAGTAGAGCTCCTGCCCGCTGGAGCACGCGGCGCTCCAGATCACCAGCGGCCGGGAACGCCCCGACCCGCTGGCCGCGAGCCGCTCGAAGCCCTCCTCCGCCAGCCAGTCATATTGCGCACGCTCGCGAAAAAACCCCGTCGTGTGGGTGGTCAGCGCCTCGACAAACGCGCCGAGGACGCATGGATCGCGGGAGCGGTCGAGATGGCGGGCATAGGACGCGAGATCGGGAAGCCCGAGCCGGGCGACTTCGCCTCCGAGCCTCGCGATCAGAAAGTCCGACTTCTCCTCGCCGATCGCGAGGCCCGCCTCCTCGGCCGCCTTGCGCCGGAACAGGGCGAGTTCCGAGGGCCCGATGCGATGCCCGGTCGGGTCGGGCGCGACGCCCGCCTTGCGGCTCATCCCAGTCCGGCCGTCGGCTCAAGAACGGCCGCGATGTCGAGGAGCAGGGTGAAGCGGCCGTCGATGCGGGCGATCCCCAAAAGCCCCTGGCCGGTGGATCGCAGGTCGAAAGCGGTCGGCGGCATCTCGATTTCCGTGTGCGGGATCCTGCAGACGTTCAGCACCCGGTCCGCGAGCACGCCGATCGGGCCGCCCTCATCCTGTCCGCCGCGCTGAAGCACGATGATCCGCGTATCCGGTCCGCGATCGCCCACGGGCACCCCCAGCCGCGCGCCGAGGCTGATCACCGGCACGCTGGCGCCGCGCGCGTCGATCACGCCCTCGCAAGCGGGCGGAGCGTTCGGCAGGCGGTGGATTGCGCCGATATCGAGGATCTCGCGCACCCACGCCACGCCCACGCCGAACGTCTGCGCCCCGATCTCGAAGGTCACGAAGGTGTCGCTGCCGGGCGCGGCGGGCGCCGCGGGAGCGGTCGGCTCGGGCTTGGCCGGTCGGGTCAGCATAGTCTTCGCCTCAGCCGCGGTAGCGCTGGAACTCGTCGTCGGTCACGTCCTCGGCCTCGAGATCGAGGTCGAAGCCGGCGATGTCCGGCGACAGGGACCGGGTCGGCGACGGCACCGCGGGCGGCTGCGGCACCGGCCGCCCGGCCGGCGTCGAACTCTGCACGCCCGTGCCGGCGGCCGGCGCATCCGGCAGCCGGAAGTAGCTGATCATCTCGTTGAGCGCCGCGGCCTGTGACGCGAGCGCCTCGGACGTCGCGGCGGCCTGCTGCGCGGCCGCGGCGTTCTGCTGGATCGTTCGGTCTAGGTCGCGGATCGCCTGGTTGATCTGCTCCGCCCCGGTGTTCTGCTCGCGCGTCGCCGCGGAGATCTCCTGCACCAGGTCGCTGGTGCGCTGGATGTTCGGCACGAGGCCTTCGAGCATCTGGCCAGCGTCGGTCGAGACAGCGACGGTCTCGCTCGACAGGCGGCTGATCTCCTGCGCGGCATTCTGGCTTCTCTCCGCGAGCTTGCGCACTTCGGCCGCCACCACGGCGAAGCCACGACCGTGCTCGCCCGCGCGCGCGGCCTCGACCGCGGCGTTGAGCGCCAGCAGATCTGTCTGCCGTGCGATCTCCTGGATGACGGTGATCTTCTGCGCGATGGCTTCCATCGCCGCGACGGCGCGGCTCACCGCCTCGCCGGACCGCTGCGCCTCCTCGGCGGACTGGGCCGCGATCTTCTCGGTCTGCGCGGCATTGTCGGCCGAGTGCCTGATGGTCGCAGTCATCTCCTCGATCGCCGCGGAGGCTTCCTGAGCGGCCGCGGCCTGCCGGTTGGCACCCACCGAGATCTGCTCCGCCGTCACGCTGAGCTCGGCCGAGCCCGAGGCGACCGCTGCGGCGCTGGCCGACGCACCCGCGAGCACGTCCCGCAACCGCGCGAGCATTTGCTGCAATGCGCGACCGAGCCGGTCGTCCGCCGAGGCCGGGCGCGCCGATCCCGTGAGATCGCCCTCGGCGATGCGACCGGCCACCTCCACCTTGCTCCGCAGCACGTCGACCATGCGGCGCGTCGCCCGCTTGAGCTCCGAGATCTGGCCGCGACCGCGATCGTCGATCGCAAGGTCAAGCCGGCCGGCCGACACCGCCTCGGCGGTTTCGAGAACGCCGGCCAGGTCGCGCCGGACACTGCGGGTGATCGCGAGAGCGGTGCCGACACCCAGCGCGAGACCCGCGGCGCAGAGACCGACGAGAACCGCGATGCCCGTCTCGTACTCCGTCGCGGCCGCCTGCTTGTCCGCCTGCATGCGGCGATCGTTGAGAGCGAGGATCTCGCCGAGCGTGGCGCGGGCCGTGGCGAGCGCCTCGGCCCCCTCACCGCCCGCGAGCGCGCGAGCTCGGCCGTTGCCGTTCTCGAGGCTGATCTCGACGATGTGCCGTCCGGTCGTGGCGAAGCGGTCGAGCGCCGATCCGAGCGCCGCGAGCTCGGGCTCTGCCCCGCTCCCGATTGCCGCGGCGAGCGTCTCGGCGTCCGAGCGAAGGACGGCCACAAGCTCCTCGTAGCTCGCGAGGTGATCGGCCTTGGCCTCCGCGCTCGGCTCGAGCAGCGCCGCGTGGACCTGCACGAGAAGACCGGCCAGGGTGCGGGAAAGCCGGTCCGACTCCTGCCTGACCGCCCCCGGAAAGCCCACCGCGCGCGTGGCCGCCGCGCCGACCGCGTCAAGCGCGGGCGCCACCGCGTCGTAGGCCTCATGCCCCTCGGTGACGAGGGCAGCGCGCGCGCGTTCGTCGGAGTTGATCAGAGTGAGGGCGACGACCTCTCGGCTGAGGCCGAGATAGCGGTCGATCTCGGCGCGAAATCGGTCGAGCAGCGGGCGGTCGGTCTCGCTCGCGAGGGCGTCGAGCTGGTCGAGCAGACCGGCGAGGTGCTCTGCGCGGTCCTCGATCGCGGTCCCGAGATCCAGCATCGACGCCTCGTCCCGGCGAAGAATCGCCGTCTGCTGCCCGAGGGCCACGGCCAGAATGGTGCTCTCGACGGCGTTGCCGAGTGCGACGCGCCGCGCGTCCTCGTCGATCAGGCGTGCGCTCCGCTCGTGGGCGGCATGCAGGGCAAAGCCCGCATAGCCGGCGATGCCAGCGGCGACGAGCAGAAGGGCCGCGAAGCCGGCCGCGATCTTCATGGTGAGCGTGAGTTGCATGGCCGAACCTCAGGCGGTCGCGGGGGCGGGCGGCTCGAACACGGTGTCCGGCCGGAGCAGGATCATGAGGTCCCCGTCGCGCTGTGCGATCCCCGACAGATATCGCGGCGCGAAGCTGAGACCGATGTCGGGCACCGACTCGATCGCGGAGCCCTCGATCTCGAGCACCTGTTCCACGCCGTCGGCGAGGAAGGCGACCTTCGTCGATGTCTCCGCGATCTCGAGGTCGAGCACGACGAGGCGGCTTTCGCCGCTCGCGCCCACCGTGGGCAGCCCGAGCCGGCGATGGAGGTCGACCACGGGCACGACCGAGCCGCGCACGTTGACGAGCCCAGGCGCGAAGGGCTCGGCGCGGGGCACCCGGGTCACCGGCAGTGGATCGAGGATCTCCTGGACTTGCTCCACCGGCAGCGCGAAGAGCTCGCCCGTGAGCCGGAAGCTCACGAGCGTGACGCGCGCGGGAACGCTCGCAGCGGCGGAGCGGTCGGCCACACGCGTCATCAGGCGGCCTCGGCGGCATGCTGGGCGCCGGACACCAGCGCGCCGGGGTCGAGGATAAGCGCGACCGAGCCGTCGCCGAGGATCGTTCCCCCTGCGAGACCGTCGATGTCGCGGTGGAAGGGGGTGAGGGATTTGATCACGGTCTGGTGCTGGCCGACGATCTCGTCGACCACGAGGCCGACGCGCCGGCCCTGCGCGCGGACCACGACGATCCGGCGCGCCGCGTCGCCGCCGGCCGGGCCGTCGAAGCCGAAGATCGCACGAAGGTCGATGAACGGCACGATCTCGTCGCGGATTGTGAGGATGCGACGTCCGGTGCCGCGGTCGGCCTCGGAGCGGGACAGCTCGACGCATTCCTCGACGCTCGAGAGCGGCAGCACGAAGGCGCCGCCCGCCACGCGCACCAGCAGCCCCTCGATGATCGCGAGGGTGAGCGGCAGGCGCAGCGTGATGTCCGTGCCGCGTCCGGCCGCGGAGGCGACCTCGACCGAGCCGCCGAGGTCGGCGATCACCGTGCGCACCGCATCCATGCCGACGCCGCGGCCCGAGACCGACGAGAGGCTCTCCGCGGTCGAAAAGCCGGGCGCGAAGATCAGCTGGTGGATCTGTTTCTCGCTCAGCTCCGCGTCCTCGGCGATCAGCCCGCGCTCGACGGCCCGGGCGCGGATCCGCTGCGTCTTGAGACCGCCGCCGTCGTCGGAGACGGTGACGTGCACCTCACCGCCCGACTGGCGCGCGGCCATCGTGACCGTGGCGACAGGGTCCTTGCCGGCGGCGATCCGCGCATCGCGCGGTTCCACTCCGTGATCGACGGAATTGCGGATGATGTGGACGAGGGGTTCGGAGAGACTGTCGATCACGTTCTTGTCGAGCTCGGTGTCCTCGCCTTCGGTCGCCAGCCGCACGTCCTTGCCGAGCTCGGCCGAGAGATCGCGGACCACCCTGCGAAACTTGCCGAACACCGTGCCGATCGGGAGCATGCGGATCGAGAGCGTCGCGTCGCGGAGCCCCGTGATCAGACGCTCGATCTCCTCGGCGGTGCCCACGAGCGCGGCATCGGCCGAGTCGCGCGCGATGCGGTTGAGGCGCGCCTGAGCGATCACGAGCTCTCCGAGCTGGTCCATCAGCGCGTCGAGCCGGTGCGACTGGACACGCACGGCCGTGTCGCGGCTGCGCGGGCCGCGGGCCGATGGCGCGGCGGCGGCGGGTTCCCGGCCCGGCTCGGCCCGTGCCGGCGACACGGGCGCCGGCGCGTCCGAGGCTTCGGCCGGACCATTGGGCGGGGCGAGCGCGTCGGCCGTCGCGGCATCGGCCGGCTCGGGCTCGATCGCGACGCTGCCCTCGTCGGCGAAGAGAAAGACGTCCTCGATGGCGCTCTGCGGAACCGAGGTGAGAAGCTGCGCCGTCCAGACGAGATACAGGCGGGTGGGGTCGATCTCCTCGAGCGTCGGGACGCCCGCGGCGTCGCAGTCGATCACAATCTCGCCCAGCGTCGCGAGCTCGGCCATCATCAGATCGGGGCGCAGGCCGGTGCGGAGCGCATCCTCGCCCGGCGCGAAACGGATCCGGTAGACCCGTGCCGGCGCGTCGTCCGCCTCCCCCGCGGGGGCCGCGCCGGATCCGGTCGCCGCCGCCTCGGGGTCGACCAGCGCGGCGATCTCCGCGAGGAGCGCCTGCCCCTCGGGCGCGGCGGCGGCGCGGGCGTTCTCCGCCTCGTCCGTTCCGATCTCGATCAGTCTCTGGATGTGGTCGCGCGAGCGCAGCGAGAGATCGATCAGCGCCTGGCTGACCGTTGCCCGGCCGGACCGGACCGCCTCATAGGCGTTCTCGAACGCGTGGGTGAACCGGGCGAGGGCCGAGAAGCCGAACATCTCGCCGGAGCCCTTCAGCGTGTGGAGCGCCCGGAACACCGCGTCGACGAGATCGGCGTTGCGCGGGTCGGCCTCGAGCTCGAGAAGCCGCGCCTCGAGCGCCTCCAGAACCTCGCTGGCCTCCTGGATGAATGTCTGGACGGGCAGGGACGACATGACGGTCAGGGCTCTCGCTGGGACAAGGGCGCGGCGGTCCGGCGGCGCGGGTCAGCCGGCGCGCGCGAGATCCGCGGGCCAGGTGTTGAGGTCGAGCCATTCCGCAAAGGCGTCGGGCGCCATCGGCCGCGCGATCGCGTAGCCCTGCTGGCCGTCGCAGCCCTGCGCGACCAGAAGGTCGATCTGCGCCCGCGTCTCAACGCCCTTGGCGATGATTGTCAGGCCGGCGGCCTTGGCCTGCTCGACGAGGGCCGCGAGCCGGTCGAGCATGCCGGGGTCGGTGTCGAGCGCGCCGACGATCGACCGGTCGACCTTGGTGAGCGCGAAATCGAGCTTCGCGATCGTTGCCGGATCGCAGGCGTCGGCGCCGAAATCGTCGAGACAGAAGGGGATGCCGAGGGCCCGCAGGCGCCGCGCGGCGGCGAGGGCCTCCTCCCAGCCCGGCTCGTGCAGCACGCGCTCGGCGATCTCCACCATCAGCTGCTCGGGCGCCATGTCGTGGCGCTCGAGCGCCCAGCGGATCTGCTCGGCGGTGCTCGGCGAGCGCAGCTCGGCTCCGGTGAGGTTGACCGAGACGGCGGGCGGCGCGATGCCCCGCGCGCGCCACGCGGCGAAGCAGCCGCAGGCGCTGTCGAGCAGGATGCGGCTGATCGACTCGAGCAGGCCCGAGGCGATCGCCACCTCGAGGAACACTCCGGCCGGGATCACTCCGCGCTCGGGATGCTCCCAGCGCGGCAGCGCCTCGGCCGACTGCATCGTGACCCCGGCCGGGTCCATCACCGGCTGGAACCAGGGCACGATCTGGCGCTCGGCGATCGCCGTCTCGAGCCCCTTGCGCAGCGCCTCCGCGCTCTCCTCAGCCTCGCGTCCCGCCATCGCGCCCGCCTCCTTCTCGCCGCACCGCCCACCCGTCGGAGGGCGAGACCGACCGTGCGGCCAACGCCTGAATATTCCGTGAACACGGACCTCACGACCGGTGGAGCCGCGCGCGCAGCGCGTCGACCGCAGGGGCGCCGGCCGCGATCACCGGCGCCGCGACCGCGGCGACCGGCCGGCCCGGCTCGGCGCGCGCGGCGCGGTTCATCGCGACCGCCCGGGCGGAGAGGGCGCTCAGCCCGATATGGCCGGCCAGCCCGGCGATGTCGTGGCCGATCCGCAGCGCTTCCTCCCGGCGCCCGGCCTCCGCGGCCTGCGCCAGCCGCTCGAGCCGGTCGGCGAGCTCGATCAGCCCGTCCGCCATCAGCTCACGCAGCACCGACGGCCCGAGATGGCGCTCGAGGCGGCCGAGGAAGGCCTCGTCGAGCACTTCGGCCTCCGCTCCCGGCGGCCGGCGGCCGCGTCCCCATCGCATCATCGTCCGTTCCCGCACCCCTGCCGGAGCCGCAGGGTAGGGCGCGAAGCGTTAACCGGGGGTTCGGCGGCGGTCGGGCCGCAGGCGCGTCAGGCGCGGCGGTGCTCGTCGAGCCGCGGCATGATCTCGACGAAGTTGCAGGGCCGGTGGCGATGGTCGAGCTGGGGCGCGAGGATCTCGTCCCAGCCGTCGCGGCAGGCCGAGGGGCTGCCGGGCAGCGCGAAGAGATAGGTGCCGCCCGCGACCCCGGCGCAGGCGCGGGACTGGATCGCCGAGGTGCCGATCTTGGCGACCGAGACCATGGCGAAGAGCACCCCGAACGCGTCGATCTCCTTCTCGTAGACGTCGCGATGGGCCTCGACGGTGACGTCGCGCCCGGTGAGCCCGGTGCCGCCGGTGGAGATCACCGCGTCGATCGCCGGGTCGGCGATCCAGGCGCGGAGCTGCTCGGCGATCGCGAGGCGCTCGTCGCGGCAGATGGCGCGCGCGGCGAGGACATGGCCCGCGGCCTCGACGCGCCCGGCCAGCAGGTCGCCCGAGCGGTCGTCGTCCGGCCCGCGGGTGTCCGAGACGGTGAGCACCGCGATCCGCACGGGGACGAAGGGGCGGCTCTCGTCGATGCGCCCGCCCGGGAGCGCGCGGCCGGCGGGCGGGGTGGCGGTGTCGGTCATGGGGATGCCTCCTCACCCCATCAATGGGGGCGGCGGGCCTGCGCCGCAAGGCCGTTCAGGGCTCGGCAGGGCCCGGCGGGGCGCCGTCGAGCGCGCGGCGGAGCGCCAGCAGGTCGGCCCAGGCGGCGCGCTTCTCGGCGGGCTGGCGGAGGAGATAGGCCGGGTGGAAGCTCGGCAGGAGCGGCCGGCCCGAGGGGCCGTGGCGCTGCCACCGCCCGCGCAGGCGCCGGATGCCGGCGGTGGTGCCGAGCAGCGCCTTCACCGGGGTGTTGCCGAGGGCGAGGATCAGCTCGGGTCCCGCGAGCTCGACGTGGCGCTCGACGAAGGGCAGGAAGAGCGCCGCCTCGGCCTCGGACGGCGTGCGGTTGCCGGGCGGACGCCAGGGCAGGATGTTGGTGATGTAGACCGCGCGGGCGGGGTCCTCGGCGGTGCGCGCGAGCCCGATGGCGGCGAGCATCCGGTCGAGCAGCTGCCCGGCGCGGCCGACGAAGGGACGGCCGAGGCGGTCCTCCTCCGAGCCGGGCGCCTCGCCGATCACCATGACGCGGGCGCCGGGCCGGCCGTCCGCGAAGACGCAAGTCCGGGCGCCGTGGCGGAGCTCCGAGCCCTCCCAGGCGGCAAGCGCGGCGGCGAGCGCGTCGAGGCTGCCGGCCGCCGCG
>CAZWDE010000106.1:0-9873 GCA_964632555.1 uncultured Limibaculum sp. | reverse complement strand
GGCGCCCGGCCGCGCCGTCACGCCCCCCATCGGCCGCCGGCCGCGCCGCGGGGGCGCCCGTGACGGAGGCGGCGGAGATCGTCGCGGCGGACGTCGTGGTCGAGCCCGCGGGCCGCGAGGCGCTGCCGGCGCTCGCCGGGCTCTACGCGCTCCTGACCGAGGCGCATGGCGAGCGGATCGCGCCCGAGGCCGCGGCCGCCAAGCTCGGGCTGATGTTCGACGCCGGCGCCCGGGCCGCGCTGTTCCGCGCCGGGCGGCGCGTGATCGGCGGCGCGATGTGGATGGAGATGGGCGACCATGTCTTCGTCCGGAACTTCACGCTGGTGCCGGAGCTGCGCGGCCGCGGCCTCGGCGCGGCGCTCGTCGAGCGCCTGCGCGAGGAGGCGATCGGGCGGGCGCGACCGGTCCGGCTCGAGGCGAACGCGCCGGAGACGGTCGCGTTCTGGGAGGGATGCGGCTTCGTGCGCTGGAGCACCGGTCTCCGCCGCGATCCGCCGGAGGAGGGCCCATGCTGAGGATCCCCTGCCCGGTCTGCGGGCCGCGCGACCATGCCGAGTTCGTCTACGAGGGCGACGCGACGGTCGTCTATCCGCCGCTCGACGCCTCCGAGGAGGCGTGGTTCGAGGCGGTCTACCTGCGCGACAACCCGCGCGGGCCGCACACCGAGCACTGGCACCACGTGATGGGCTGCCGTCAGCTCCTCGTCGTCGAGCGCGACACGCTGACCCACGAGATCCGCTCGGCGCGGCTGGCGCACGGGCCCACCGGGGAGGCGCTCGCATGACCGGCCACAGGCTTTCCACGGGGGGCGCGATCGACCGCGGCACCCGCGTGCCCTTCGCCTGGGACGGGCGGCGTCTGGAGGGCCATCCGGGCGACACGCTCGCCTCGGCGCTGATGGCCAACGGCGAGCGGGTGCTCGCGCGCGGCTTCAAGTATCACCGCCCGCGGGGGGTGATGACGGCCGGCCCCGAGGAGGGCGGCGCGCTCGTCACCGTCGGCGAGGGCGCGCGGCGCACGCCCAACCAGAAGGCGCCCGAGGTCGAGCTGGTGCCCGGCCTCCGCGCCTTCGGACAGAACGCCTGGCCCTCGGTGCGCTTCGATGTCGGGCGGGTCAACGACCTGCTCGGGCGGTTCTTCGCGGCGGGGTTCTACTACAAGACCTTCTTCGGCGTCGGGCGCGGCACCTGGGCCTGGATGCAGTTCGAGAAGGCGATCCGCCGCGCCGCCGGCATGGGGCGCGCGGCCGAGGCGCCGGACCCCGACGCGCACGAGATCGTGCACGAGTTCTGCGACCTCCTCGTGGTGGGCGCGGGTGCGGCGGGCCTCGCGGCGGCCGAGCAGGCGGCGGCCGAGGGGCTCGACGTGATCCTCGCCGAGCGGGACTTCGTGCTCGGCGCGGCGCTCGCGGGCTCGGCCGAGCGGGTCGAGGGCGCGGGCGCGGCCGAGTGGGTGGCGGCGCGGCGGGCCGCGCTCGCGGGCGCGCGGGTGCTCTCGCGGACCACGGCGATCGGGCTCTACGACGGCAACGTGGTCGGGCTCTACGAGCGGGTGGCCGGGCACGGCCGCGATCCCTCGGTGCCGCTCGGGCGTCTCCGGATCGTCCGGCCCGGCGCGGTGATCCTCGCCACGGGCGCGATCGAGCGGCCGATCGCCTTCGGCGACAACGACCGGCCGGGCGTGATGCTCGCCTCCGCCGCGGCGACCTATGTGGAGCGCTTCGGCGTCGCGCCCGGCGAGAGCGCGGCGATCGCCACGACCAACGACACCGGCTACCGGGCGGCGGCGGCGCTGGCGCGCGCCGGCATCCGGACGACGCTGCTCGACGCGCGCACGGGCGCCGGCGAGGAGGCGCGGGCCGCGGCCGAGGCGGCCGGCGTCGAGGTTCTTCCGGCGCATGTGCCGGTGGGCGTCGTGGGCTCGGACGGCGTGCGCGCGCTCGAGATCGGGCGCCTCGAGAACGGGACCGTCCGCCCGCGCGGGCCGATCTATCGCGACGTCGTGGGCCTCTCGGGCGGCTGGTCGCCGGCGATCCACCTCGTCTGCCACCGCGGCGTGAGGCCCGTCTGGGACGAGGATCTGCTCTGCTTCCGCTCCGGCGAGCCGCCCGAGGGCGTCGCGCTCACCGGCGCGGCGGCGGGCGTCTTCCGCATGGAGGACGCGCTCGCCCATGCGCGCGCCACGGCCGAGCGCGTCGCGCGCCGGCTGCTTGGGCGCAACGGCGCCGCGACCAACCGGCCGGCCCCCGCGCCGGGCGGGCTCGGCACCCTCGCGCCCGTCTGGGAGGTCCGCGTGCCCGGACGCAAGCTCAAGGCCTTCGCCGACCCGCAGCACGACGTGACGACCGACGACATCCGCCTCGCCGCGCAGGAGGGCTATGTCTCGGTCGAGCACATGAAGCGCTACACGACGCTCGGCATGGCGACCGACCAGGGCAAGGCGGGCGGCGTGCTCGGCCTCGCGGTGCTGGCCGAGGCGCTCGGGCAGTCGATCCCCGAGACCGGCATCACCACGTTCCGCCCGCCCTACACGCCGACGCCGATCGCCGCCTTCGCCGGGCGCGACCGCGGCGCCCACTGGCGGCCCACCCGGCGCACGCCGATGCACGCGGAGCAGGAGCGCCTCGGCGCCGTCTTCACCGATGCGGGGCTCTGGAAGCGCGCCTGGTACGTGCCGCGCAAGGGCGAGGGGATCGCCGCCGCCTATGTCCGCGAGGCGCGGACCGTGCGCGAGGCGGTCGGCATGGTCGACGTCACCACCCTCGGCAAGATCGCCGTGCAGGGGCCGGACGCGGCCGAGCTGCTCGACCGGGTCTATGTCAACGGCTTCGCCAAGCTGCCGGTGATGCGCTGCCGCTACGGCGTGATGCTGCGCGACGACGGGATCGTGTTCGACGACGGCGTGACCTGGCGCCTCGGCGAGCACGAGTTCCTGATGACGGCCACGACCGCGATGGCCGGCCCCGTGCTCGCCTGGCTCGAGCTCCTGCTGCAGACGCGCTGGCCCGAACTTCGCGTCCATGTCGCCTCCACCACCGACCAGTGGGCGGGGATCGCGGTGGCCGGTCCGCGCGCCCGGGCGGCGCTCGCCCCGCTCGTCGAGGGCGGCATGGACGACGACGCGCTGCCGTTCATGGGCATCCTGCGGGCGCCCGTGCGCGTCGAGGGCGGCAGCGTGCCGGCGCTGATCGCGCGGATCTCGTTCTCGGGCGAGATGGCCTACGAGGTCTATGTCCCGTCCGATTTCGGCCCGGCGCTCTGGCGCGCGGCGCACGAGCGCGTGACGGCCGAGGGCGGCTGCGTCTACGGGCTCGAGGCGCTCGGCGCGCTCCGGATCGAGAAGGGCCACGTGACCCATGCCGAGCTCGATGGCCGCGTCACGCTCGAGGACGCGGGGCTCGGCCGCATGGCCTCGACGCGGAAGCCCTTCATCGGGCAGGCGCTGCGCAGGCGCCCCGAGATGGCGCGCGAGGACCGCCCGCGGCTCGCGCATTTCGAGCCGGCGGTGGCGGGCGAGCGGTTCTCGATCGGCGCCATCGTCTGCGAGCCGGGCCGTGTCGAGGGCCACGGGATCGGCTGGATCACCGGCGTGACCGAGGCGCCGGCCTTCGGCGGGCGCTGGGTGGGCATCGGCTTCGTCGCCGGCGGTCCCGGCGCGTGGGAGGGCCGCGAGGTGGTGATCGCCGACCCGGTGCGCGGCCGGCAGTGCCGCGCCACGGTGCACGACCCGCACCGGCTCGACCCGAAGGGCGAGCGGATGAAGGGGGCGGCGCATGTCTGAGCCGGCGCGCGTCTCCGCCCTCGCGGGCCTCCTCGCCCCGGCGCGGCACGGGCCCGAGGGCGAAACGGGCCTCCGTCTCTCCGAGCGGCCGGTCGGCGCGCTCTGGCAGGTGGCGGCCTGGCCCGACCGGCTCGGCGCCGTCGCGGCGGCGCTCGCCGAGGCGGCGGGCGTGGCCGAGGCGCCGGGCCCCGGCCGCTCTGCCGCCGGCCCCCCGGCCTGCCTGATCCGCACCGAGCCGCTCAAATGGTGGCTGCTCGGCGCGGCCGGGCTCGCCGCGCCCGCCATTCCGGTCGAGGACGGGACGGTGCTCGACCTCTCCCACGCGCGCGCCCGGATCGCGCTCGAGGGGCCGGCCGCGCCCGACCTCCTCGCCCGGCTCGTCGCGGTCGACCTTCGTCCGGCGCGCTTCCCGGAGGGCGCGGTGGCGGCGACCGGCGTCCACGGCGTCGGCCTCCTGATCGCCCGCGTCGGCGAGGCCTACGAGCTGTTCGTGCCGCGGAGCTACGCGCGCGACACGCTGGAGCGGCTGACCGAGGCCGGCGCGCAGTTCGGGCTCGAGATCGCATGAGGCGCGCGGGCGCGGCGATCCTCGGGCTGGCGGCCACGGCCGCCCTCGCCGAGACGCCGGAGGGCTGCTGGCGGCGCGACTACGACGCCGCGCATCTCGCGGCGCAGCCGGCGCAGACGGTGACGCGCCTCGCCGTCCGCCTCGCGCCCTACGAGAGCGAGCACGGGCGCTGGTCCGAGGCGCTGGTCGAGGCGCACTTCCGCGACGACCCCGAGACCTACGTGCAGTGGCTCCACTGCTGGGTGCCGACGCCGGGCGAGGGCCTGACCGACGGGGCGCCCGCGGGCGCGCTCCTCTGCGGCGTCGACTGCGACGGCGGCACGTTTGTCGCGTGGGAGCGCGCGCCGGGCGAGCTGCTGCTCCGCACCGAGGGGTTCGTGGTGGCCGGCGGCTGCGGCGCGCCGATCCTCGACGCCGACGGCGAGCCGATCGCCGAGCCGCCGACCCGGCATGTCGAGGACGACGGCCCGGGCGCCACCACCTTCCTGCTCCGCGCCGCGCCGCTCGCCGCGTGCCCCGGCCCGCGCTGAGCCGCCGCGGGCTTGTCCCTGCGGTCGCGCGCGGGCTATAGGGCTCCCGATCCACGAGCGCGAGGACGCCCCATGCCCAAGATCGCCGGCAACGAGATCCGCCGCGGCAACATCATCGAGCACAACGGCGGCCTCTGGGTCGCGGTCAAGACCGAGCACGTGAAGCCCGGCAAGGGCGGCGCCTTCGCCCAGGTCGAGCTCAAGAACCTGCGCAACGGCTCGAAGCTCAACGAGCGCTTCCGCTCGGCCGACAAGGTGGAGCGCGTGCGCCTCGAGCAGAAGGACCAGCAGTTCCTCTACGAGACCGACGGCATGCTGACCTTCATGGACAGCGAGACCTTCGAGCAGATCGAGTTGCCGGCCGACATTCTCGGCGAGGCGCGGCCCTTCCTGCAGGACGGGATGACGGTGACGATCGAGTATTACGGCGAGGAGCCGCTGTCGGTCACGCTGCCCGAGCGCGTGACCTGCACGGTGGCCGAGACCGAGCCCGTGGTGAAGGGGCAGACGGCGGCCAACTCCTACAAGCCCGCGGTGCTCGACAACGGCGTGCGCGTGATGGTGCCGCCCTTCATCGGGCAGGGCGAGGCGATCGTCGTCTCGACCGAGACCTTCGAATACGCCGAGCGCGCCTGAGATGGCCGGGCGGGCCGCCGCCGTGCCGACCGTGACGGTGGAGAACGCCCGCGTGCGCGTGACCGAGTGGCGCTTCGCGCCGGGGGCGTCGACCGGCTGGCACGTGCACGCGCACGACTACGTGATCACGCCGGTCACGAGCCAGCCGGTGGAGATCGTCGACCGCGCGGGCGCCACGACCCGCGTCGAGATGGTGGCGGGGCGGTCCTATTTCCGCGCGGCCGGCGTGGCGCACGACGTGATCAACGCGGGGACGGGCGAGCTCGTCTTCGTCGAGACCGAGCTCAAGGAGCCGGCGCCGGGCTGAGCGCCGGCCCCGACGCCCTCATTCCGCCGGCGTCTCGGCCGCGCCCGCCCTCCCGCCGGGCGCGAAGTGCTGCGCGTTGAGGCGCAGCACCAGCAGGATCGTCGCCGCCTGAAGCGCGAGCGCAAGCGCCGTCACGCCCCAGTAGACGAGGCCGAACTTCGCGACGAGCCCGGTCGCGACAAGCCCCTTGTTGAGGAAGAAGTGCAGCATCACCGAGAGCGCGACGCCCGGGCAGACGAGGGCATAGGCGCCCGCGAGACGCTCGCTCCCGAATACGTGGCGGGCGAAATAGCCCTGCCGGCGCAGCACGAGGAGCCCGAGGAGGCCGAAGGCGAGCTGCACCGCGAGGAAGCGCGAGAGAAGCGTCAGCGTCTCGGCCGGGCCGCCGGCCGCGCCCATATGCGCGTGCAGGCCGTGCTCCTGCCGCATCAGGGCGATGGCGACCACCGTGACGATCGGCACGGCGATCCAGAGCGTCGGCGCGCTCCTCGCGTCCGCCCCGTGCTCCATCATCGCGCGCGCCCCGAGCATGAGCTTGACCGTGCCGATCAGCACCGCGGTGACGACGAAGAAGGTCGAGGCGAGGAAGCTCGCGCCCGCCACTGCGGGGCTGCCGCTCATCGCCGCGGGCGCGGCGAGCCCCACCCCCACCATCGCGAGCGCGAAGGCCGGCAGGAGCTGGCCGAAGCTGTTGTTGCGCGTGCAGTCGAAGCCGCCCTGGGCGAGCACGCGGCCCCAGAAGTCGCCCATCAGCCGCAACGCCCAGACCCCGATCGCGAGGAAGCCCGCGAGCGCAAGCGGGAACAGCCATTCGACCCTGCCCCAGAGCCCCGGCACGAAGACGAGGCCGAGGATGAAGCCCGCATTGATCGCCATGGCCGAGGCGAGCGGCGCCGCGAGGAGCTGCGTCTCGTCGTTGGAGGCGCGGAGCCGCCGGTAAGCCTCGGTGCGGCGGAAGGCCGCGAAGGCGAAGAGGTTCCAGACGAGGAGGCGGAGCATCATCGCCGCGAAGACGAGGATGCCCGCCATCGCGCCGAGGATCGTCGCCTTGAGGAGCGGCCCGCCGCTCGCCAGCGCGGCCGCGAGATCCTCGAACACGGGCACGGGCCGGCCCGGATGCGGCACCCAGAACAGCAGCCACATGAAGAAGCTGACGACGAGACCCCCGGCGCCCAGCGCCGCGAGGAAGTAGAGGGGCGAGTAGCGCTCGGCCGTCGCCGCCGGATGTCCGAAGAGCATGGGACCCTCCATCGCATTCATTTTTTGGAATATATAGAGACGGTGCCGGGAGCCGGCATTGACCGAGATCAGCCCGCGGGCCGGCCCGCCCTGCCCTTTCCAAGCCCGCGCTTTCGCTGTAGGGCCCGCGGCGACAGCCAGCCGGAGCCAGTGCCCCCGTGAGCGCATCGCCGACGCTCAACATCATGATCCGCGCCGCGCGCCGCGCCGGGCGCAGCCTCGTGCGCGATTTCGGCGAGGTCGAGAACCTGCTCGTGAGCCTCAAGGGGGCGGGCGACTTCGTCACCGCCGCCGACCGCAAGGCCGAGGAGATCGTGCGCGACGAGCTGATGTCGGCGCGGCCGGCCTATGGCTGGCTCGGCGAGGAGACCGGCGAGGAGGCGGGGCAGGACCCGACGCGGCGCTGGATCGTCGACCCGCTCGACGGCACGACGAACTTCCTCCACGGCCTGCCGCACTGGGCGATCTCGATCGCGCTCGAGCACAAGGGCAAGGTGGTGGCGGGCGTGGTCTTCGACCCCGCGAAGGACGAGATCTTCGTCGCCGAGCGCGGGCAGGGGGCGTGGGTGAACGACCGGCGCTGCCGCGTCTCGGGGCGGCGCGAGATGGGCGCGGCGCTTCTGGCCACCGGCGTGCCCTACGCCGCCAAGCGCACGCTGCCCGCGACGCTCCGCGACCTCGCGAGCCTGATGCCCGCCTGCGCCGGCGTGCGCCGCTTCGGCGCGGCGGCGCTCGATCTCGCCTATGTGGCGGCCGGGCGCTACGACGGGTTCTGGGAGCGCGAGCTCAAGCCCTGGGACATGGCGGCGGGGCTCGTCCTCGTGCGCGAGGCCGGGGGGCTCGCGGGCGAGCTCGGCTGCGACCCGGGACGGGGCGATCCGCTCGGCTCCGGGCGGGTGATCGCGGCCACCCCGGATCTCTACGCGCCGCTCAACGCCGCCGTGGCCGCCTCCGAGGGGGAGGCCGACGCCGGGCCGGGGCGGTGAGCGCGCCGGCCGGGCCGCGCGGGTTCCGGCTCCGGTCCGCTCGCGTTCCCCGACGTTCGCCTGCCTCTACCCCGGGTTGTGCGAGGGCAACGGCGTGCGCGGAACGTTCCGGCATCGGGCTCAGAGCGCGAGCGCGAGCTTCGGCGACAGCACGTCGATCCCGAGGCTCCGCCCGACCGCGTAGTTGGTGAGCCGCCCCGCATGGGTGCTGAGCCCGGCCATCAGGTGCGGATCGTCGCGGCAGGCCTCGCGCCAGCCCTTGTCGGCGAGCGCGAGCACGAAGCGCAGCGTCGCGTTGCCGAGGGCGATCGTCGCGGTCCGCGGCACCGCGCCCGGCATGTTGGCCACGCAGTAATGCACGATGCCGTCGACCTCGAAGACCGGCGCGTCGTGGGTCGTCGGCCGCGAGGTCTCGAAGCAACCGCCCTGGTCGATCGCGACGTCGACGAGCACGGCGCCAGGCTTGAGATCGGGCAGGTCGGCGCGGGCGACGAGCCGCGGCGCGGCCGCCCCCGGGATCAGCACGGCGCCCACCACCATGTCGGCGCGGCGGATCATCTCGGCGGTCGCGGCCGTCGAGGCGTGGCGGGTGCGGAAGAGGCCGCGACAGACCTCGTCGAGATGGCGCAGACGGTCGATCGAGAGGTCGAGCACGGTGACGTCCGCGCCCATGCCGGCGGCGATGCGGGCCGCGTTGGTGCCGACCACGCCGCCGCCGAGCACGACCACCTCGGCGGGGCCGACGCCCGGCACGCCCCCCATCAGCACGCCGCGCCCGCCATTGGCCTTCTGCAGCGCCCAGGCGCCCATCTGCGGCGCGAGGCGGCCGGCCACCTCCGACATCGGCGCGAGCAGCGGCAGCCGGCCCGCGTCGTCGGTCACCGTCTCGTAGGCGATCGCGGTCACGCCGCTGTCGAGGAGGTCGCGGGTCTGCGCGGGGTCGGGCGCGAGGTGGAGATAGGTGAAGAGCACCTGCCCCTCGCGGAGGCGCCGGCGCTCGCCGGCCTGCGGTTCCTTGACCTTGACGACGAGATCGGCCTCGGCGAACACCCGATCGGGGCCATCCGCGATCGCCGCGCCGGCCTGCTCGTAGGCCGCGTCCGGGAAGCCCGCGCCGGCGCCGGCCCCGGCCTCGACGATCACCTCGTGGCCATGCGCCACCGCCTCGCGCGCGGCGCTGGGCGTCAGCCCCACGCGATACTCCTGCGCCTTGATCTCCCGCGGGCATCCGATCCGCATCGCCGTCCTCCCCTGTGCCGGCGCCCCGCGCCGGGCGCTCCCGATGGAGGTGGGATCCTATCGCCCCGGCCGAACCGCGCGATAGGGCCGCATCCGCGACCGTTGCCGGCTCAAACACCGCTGGAATTGGCGCTTGCGCCGGGTATTGTGGCCTGCGTTCCGGCGGGGGGCCGGGGCCGGCAAGCAGGACGGGCATGAGCTTCGACACCCACCAGGTCGAGTTTTCGCAACCGACCCGGCAGATCTTCCTGATGCTCACCGTGCTGATCCTCGTCAGCACCGGCGCGACGCTTCTGGCGGCGCAGATCCAGACCGTCTTCTGGGCCAATCCCTATCTCAACGGCTTCATCTTCGGCGTGTTCGTGATCGGCGTCTTCGCCACCTTCTGGCAGGTGAGCCAGCTGATCGCGGCGACCAACTGGCTGCGCGACCTGCAGATGGGCTACAAGGGGCAGGAGATCGCGCGCCCGCCGCGGCTCGTCGCCTCGATGGCGCCGATCCTGCGCGACGGGCGGATCAAGTCGCGGCTGACGGCGACGACGACGCGCTCGATCCTCGACTCGATCGCGGTGCGCATCGACGAGGCGC